>NZ_JABXGB010000040.1:0-23730 GCF_022627935.1 Ochrobactrum sp. C6C9
GCCAACGCACAGGCTGCAATGGAAGCGTCGGGCGGACGACCGGAATTTCTCTTTCCGTTCTATCTGTTCCTTCTCTGCCTGTTCTTTGTATACATCTATCCAATCGCGCTTCTGACAAGGAAACTGGAGAAAAGATATGCTGCATAAAGAGAATAACGATGCACCCCCTCTGGTTTCTCTAAAGGATGTGCACAAGGCGTATGGCGATCTGGAAGTTATCAAAGGGATCAGTCTTGATGTTCGCAAAGGCGAGGTGATCTGCGTCATCGGTCCGTCGGGTTCGGGCAAATCGACTCTCATACGTTGTATCAATGGTCTAAGCCCAGTGCAGAAGGGCTCGATAGTCGTCGCCGGGCAGGAGGTAAATGATCCCAAGCTCGACAAGCTCGCATTGCGGCGAAAGGTCGGAATAGTCTTTCAGCAGTACAATCTGTTTCCGCATAAGACGGTTTTGCAGAACGTCATGATGGCGCCGATCAAGGTCCTGCGTGAACCAAAACAGGAAGTTGAGGAACGGGCGCGTGCTCTGATTGCAAAAGTCAAACTTACTGGCAAGGAAAACCAGTATCCCGGCCAGCTGTCAGGTGGTCAACAGCAGCGCGTCGCCATCGCGCGAAGCCTGGCCATGCGTCCTGACGTTATGCTTTTCGATGAAGTTACCGCAGCGCTCGATCCTGAAACCGTCAAGGAAGTATTGGCGACGATAAAGGAACTCGCGTCCGACGGGATGACCTGCATTCTGGTTACCCATGAAATGGGCTTCGCACGCGAAGTGGCCGATCACATCTACTTCACGGATCGAGGTGTGATCGTCGAGCATGCTCCACCGAAAGAGTTCTTTACCTCAGCCAAGGATCCTCGGACCCAACAGTTCTTAAGTCAGATATTCTAGCCGAATTAAGACACGACAATCATCAGTAGCATCAGGAACATGCCAGGCCGAGCGCCAGGTGTGAACGGGTTTCTATAAACCAAAGGGAAAAGCGATGTACCAGCAAGCCTCCAACGGTGTCAAAAATGACCCACTGCTGCAGCCGCTGAAAATCAAGCATCTTGAACTTCGCAATCGCATCATGAGCACCAGCCACGCGTGTGGTCTGGAGGTCAGCGGGCTGCCGCTTGAAGCCTATCAACGGTATCATGAAGAAAAGGCCAAGGGTGGAATAGCCCTGTCGATGTTCGGTGGATCCTCCAATATCGATATCGATTCCCCGAATGTCTTTCGGCAACTGAATGTTGGAACAGATGACATCATCCCACATTTTCAGCAGTTTGCCGAGCGTATGCACCGCCACGGTGCAGCACTCATGTGTCAGATAACACATCTTGGCCGACGCGGCGAAAGTTATGGCGGCGATAGGCTGGCGATGATTGCGCCGTCGCCCCTCCGTGAGACGCTTCATCGCAGCATACCCAGAGAGATGGACGACCATGATATTAATCGCGTTGTGAAGGCATTTGCTGCTGCGGCGCTGCGATGCAAGGAGGGAGGGCTGGACGGCATCGAAACGCATGCTGGTGGTCACATGATAGGGCAGTTCCTGTCTCCGATTTCCAATCGCAGAACCGATCGCTTTGGCGGATCGCTCGAAAACCGAATGCGGTTTCCGCTTATGGTGCATGAAGCTATCAGAAAGGCCGTCGGTGATGATTTCATCGTTGGTATCCGCATGGCAGTGGATGAAGGACCCGATGGCGGCATGAGTTTTGATGAATCTCTGAAGGTTGCACAAGCACTTCGCGATATTGGCGGGATCGATTTTTTCAATGCGATTTATGGCATGATGGACACGACCCGTGGTCTCGCGGAAGACGCTATGCCTGGAATGGGATCGCCGCTTGCACCTTGGGTCGAGCCGGTCGGACGTTTCCGCCGGGAGCTCGATATTCCGGTATTCCATGCCGCACGTATTTCCGATGCTGCTTCCGCCCGGTACGCTATCCGCGAAGGCAAAATGGATATGGCGGGCATGACCAGAGCGCAGATCGCTGATCCATACCTTGCAAGTAAAATAGCGTCGGGACGAGAAAGCGAAATCCGGCCATGCGTAGGCGCTACACATTGCCAGTCGCCGCATCGTCCCGCGTGTCTTCATAATCCGGCAACGGGAAGAGAAACAGTCCTGCCTCAGGTCTTTACTAAAACCGAAAGCACCAAACGTAAGGTCGTCGTGGTTGGCGGGGGACCCGCAGGCCTTGAGGCTGCCAGAATATGCGCGGAACGGGGTCATGAGGTTTCGTTGTTTGAAGCGGCATCCGATTTCGGCGGCCAGCTTCTTCTTGGCGCGAAGGGTTCGTGGCGCGGTGACCTCATCGGCATAGTTGAGTGGCGCGTGGCTGAACTTAATCGTCTCGGCGCGTCCCTCCAAACGAATGCCTATCTTGATGAAAACGAAATCCTGGCGCAGAATCCCGATGTTGTTTTGCTAGCAACGGGCGGTATGCCGCAAATTGATCTTCTGCACGGCGGTGATCTATGCATTTCCACGTGGGATATTCTGGCAGGTCAGTCCAAGCTATCGGGTGAAGTTCTTGTTTTTGATGGCACCGGGCGACATCCGGCTCCGCTGGCGGCCGAGAAGGCCGTTGGCTTTGGGGCCAAGGTGAAATTCGTCACCATAGACGCCCAAATCTGTGAAGAACTGACTTATGCCGAACGGGTACGCTGGAAAAAGCTCTTTCTGAAATTTGGCCTTTATCCCAAAACCGAAACACGTTTGAGGGAAGTCCACCGCCAGGACAATCGACTGATCGCAACGCTTGTGAACGATATCACGCGAGAAACAGAAACGATTGTGGTCGATCATGTTGTTGTGGAGCAGGGGAGTGTTCCGTCCAACGAAGTTTTCGAAGCACTGCGATCCCATTCTTCAAACGACGGTGTTACCGACCTGCGCGCTATGGTTGACGCCAAGCCTCAACCTATCCGCGAAAGACCTGGATTTGAGCTTCACCGGATAGGAGATGCTCTTGCCAGTCGCAACATTCACTCCGCGATGTTGGACGCAATAAGAGTATGCAGTTCGCTTTGAGAATTTTGGGAGCGTATTCAGCGTCCGAATTTATCCAGCAGCTGATACCATGCGGCTACTGTACGGACGGCTGGCGCTCTCATCGAGAAAAATGGAATATCTACCGGTTTCTGGCGCCGCATCAGCGCCAGATCAGGCTTTTCGCCTTGCAAAAGATCAATCGCGTAGCGTCCCAGAAGGCTCGACATCGCGATTCCCGTTCCATTGTAGCCGAGCGAAAAGCCAATATTCTTATCGATCAACCCGATTTGTGGAAGACTGTCCATCGTCATGGCAACAAGCCCCGACCAGCGATTGACGATCCCGTAGTCTTTCAACTGCGGGAAGATATCAGACATTGCTCTTTCAAGGGTCGCATAGGCGGCCATGGAGTCATTTCTGCCGAATGCGCCCCTACCGCCAAAAAGCAAGCAGTCTCCGCTACGTCGGAACCATCGCATCATTCTTCGCGTCTCGCTGTAGCTCCGATTGTTGCAAAGAATTTCATCAAAAACAGAACTGGGCAACGCTTCCGTCGAGATGATCGCACTCCTGAACGGTATGATGGTCTTACGCACATTGCCGGTGGCAGGCGTGATGTCGGAATAGGCATTCGTTGCGATCAGAATCTGTTTGCAACTGATCGATCCGACTTTTGTACAAACGAGTTTTGCCGGGCCTTCTTCCGCGATGCGAAGAGCGGGACTATTTTCGTAAATGAGGCCTCCGGCCAAAAGAACGGCGTTGGCCAAACCCCGGCAGTAACTAAGAGGATGTATAGTGCCAGCATGGGAGTTCAAAACTCCTCCATAGAAGCGCGTACTTCCGGTCTCTGTCGCAACCTCATTCGCCCCAAGCACTGTGATGCTCGTATCGCCGAATATGTCCCTGATTGTCTTCGCTTCTTCCACGAGCGCCGCGAAGGCGGCCTCGTTATGCGCACAGCGAATGTTCCCGGTTTTCGTCAGATTCGCTTCTCGGATCTGAAATCGCTCGACATAGCTTTCAACGCAATCCATCGCTTTGTGACCGAGCGCGTTCATGCGTTGAGCGACTTGTCTGCCGTGAGTTTGCGCCATGACGCTTAGTGATACACGATACTTCGTTGATACCACGCCGCCATTTCTTCCTGATGCGCCGAAGCCGACTTCTTCTGCTTCGAGAACAACAGGTTTCAAACCAAGTTCAATTGCTCTTACGGCGGCCGACAAGCCCGTATACCCACCTCCGATAATGACCACATCGGCGGCAATGTCGTCCTCCAATGTCTTGCAGTTCAGAGGTGGTGTTGCAGTCTCACGCCACGAAGATCGGGGTAGGCCGAGTTCTCGCATCTGGAAAATACCTGGGCTCACTTACAAGTTATTTTCTCTCGCTTTCGACAGCATCGGCGAGTTCTCGCAGGGTCGAGAAATGGAAGTCCGGTGTCGTCACTACTTTCGGAACAGGTGTTCCACCGAAACCCTTGAGGCCCTTTCGCCGCTCGATCCAGCAGACTTTGTACCCCAGCTCTCTAGCGACGCCTATATCGTGGTACTGGCTCTGTGCAACATGCAGGATTTCGTCTTGCTTGAAACCAAATGCCGATTGGCGCCCAAGATTGTAGGAAAAGAAGCGCGGATCCGGTTTTGGATACTCGGCGTCGTCAGCAGTGACGCTGTCGTGAAACGGGTTGCCGAGTTTGTTCGAATTGGCGCTGAAGCCGACACGATCATAATTAGTCATCGCGACCAGTCTAAAGTGCCTACGCAATCGTCTGAGCGCTTCAGCGGAATCCTCGAATGCGGGAAAATCAAAAAAGTGGCTCTGGAATTTGTCCCCTGCCGCGCTGTCGTCCGACAGTCCAAGTTCTTTCGCAGCGTAGAAATAAACTTCGCGCATGACCTCGCTTGCGCGGCCAGGAAATTTCTCTCTTGCTTTCAGATAGGGCTGGAAAATCTGATCATCAGTCAGCGTCTTCGCAGCCTCTCCGCCTGCGGCGCGGAAACCATCCAGAATACCCTTCTCGAAGTCGATGCAGGTCCCGACGATATCAAAAGTCAGAACTTTGAAATTTTCGAAGGCCATGAATTGTCTCTCCTGTTCCGGGCAAAAGCCAGTTGTGTGGCTACATTGGGATACTTGAGACAAATCCATCAATTCCAAAAATAATCACCTCTGGGGTTACATTTTGTAATGTCACATATTCGACGGCTCCTTCCCTCGCTCAACGCACTCGTCGCCTTCGAAGCGGCAGTCCGATGCGGAACATTTGCAAACGCGGCACGGGAACTTGGGGTTACAAGTCCCGCAGTCAGCCGCACCATTGGGCGTCTGGAGCTTCATCTCGGAATGCAGCTTTTCAAGCGAACGCCGAGGGGAGCAGAACTAACTGAACATGGAGGTGATCTTTTTGCGGAAGTCTCGAAGAGCTTTTCAAACATTGAACGTGCTTTGGCTGGACTAAGACAAAATGCGCAAACGAAGCGACGTACGGTGAGAATATCAGTCTCGGGGGCTTTCGCTACGCATTGGTTTATGCCGCGGATGAACCAATTCCAAGCGCTGTTTCCTGATGTAGACATTCAGTGGCAACTGATCATTGGGCCGCTCGATTGTCCGGTTAACGACTCCGATATCGCGATGCGGTTCGATCCCAAAGTGGATGACCGGTATCGAATTTTTCCACTTATGCCAGAGCTTCTGTTGCCTGTGCGATCTCCTGCTTTCGATTCCAGTTCGACACAGTCCCAATCGGGTTTGAATCAGGTGATCACTCTTAGCGGGTCGCAGTTCAGGTGGGCAGATCTGTATTCCGTTAATGCACTGAAAGAGATAGCCCGGGAACTTCAATTCTCGGATTACAATGTCGTTGTACAGGCCGCGCTGATGGGACAAGGCAACGCTATCGGCTGGCTAAGCGTAGTGTCAACCTTGCTGGCCAACGGCTCGCTCGTTCCATCGCATCCTGTTGTGGTTTCGACTGGCCGAAGCTGTAATCTAGTGACTTCGATCAAACCGGATGAATGGTTCATTCGCGACATTTGCGACTGGATCGTCGATGAATATCGACGGGATGTGAGAAAGATTAACAAAGCATACGAAGGACTGATCAACGAATTCTGAGATTTACCGTCCGTAGCGGCAATCCAAACTTCGCTGTCGCTTTGATCAAAAAGTAAATGGTCGCGGGTTTCTATCCGATGCGCGTATGATGTGCTCTTGACTGGCAATCAGCGCATTGCAAGATTGATTGAAGTGCCATGTTATTCGCCTTGTTCCAGCTCCCAGCGTGTTGTGCGCAGGTAAGCTAGATGTATGTGAGACCTTTGATGGATCGTGTTCAAAACTATCGACTTGAAAGTGACCTAGAATTGTTTTTTGAAACAGGTATCCTTTGCATCTTTATCGGGAATAGACAGAGCTTCTAAAGCTCTGGAATATTCTCCTTAAATATTACTTGGATGCGTGGCGGATGGGAATCAAAAGGTTGACCTCTGATGCTGCTCGTCAAAATGGCCAAAGCCTCTCGCGCTTCCACTCGCGGGTTTTGGTCAATGACGGCGTCCATGGCGCCGTTCAAAAGAAGCCGTTTGGTGCCTTGCGTCAGCTCATGGCCGATAAAGATGATGGAATCGGATCTACCCGAATCCATTAAAGCCTGACCGATACCCTGATTGCCAGCACCGAGATTATATATGCCGGCAAGGTCTGGATGGCGCTTAAGCAATGCTATGGTCTCTGTGAAGGCTTTCTCGCTGCTGTCTTCGATCTCGTTTAGCTCGACGATACGGAGATGCGGAAACTCTTCCGCGATAACCCGGCGAAAGCCCATCTCGCGTTCCTCATGGCCGCGATAGGATAGCGAACCAGCAAAAAGCGCTATCTTGCCTTCAGTGGATCGACCAAGAAAACGACCCAGAATATAACCGCCAAGGCGTCCTGCGGCGCGATTGTCGATGCCGATATAGCCAACGCGTGGCACCTGCAGGATATCGGACGCAATGGTGACTATATGTACGCCAGACAAAGCAAGCGAGCGCATCGCTTCCCGCACGGTCGGGTGATCCAACGCAATAACCCCTACGCCCTGCGCGTGTTCCTTAAGGTCCTCCAGCGCAAGCGCTAGCGTATCAGGGTTAAAGCCTTCAACGCTATGGATTCTCAACTCGATTTGAGATTGCAGAGAGGCTTGTCTCGCAATTTCATCTCGCAGATTGGCGATAAAGGTGTTTGTGCCAGCTGGCAGAACAAAATCCAGCTTGATGCGGTCCGTGGTATTTGCGTTGAGCGGCGCGCTGCCGGGGAGATAGCCAAGATTGCGCGCGGCTTCGAGGACGATTTCACGCGTGCGCTCTTTCACGCCTTCGCGGTTGTTTAATACGCGATCAACCGTGGCGTTGGAAACACCCGCTGTTCTGGCAATGTCGCTCACCGTGGAACGCAAAATCACACTCCTCACCCAAATGATGGAAAATGATGTATTTCGATTTATGCAAAATGCAAGGCTTGTTCGGTTCCTCCATCTGTTTTCCCAATGAAATTGGCTCTGGCTCGGCTATCACTCATCAAAAAACATCATTAATCTGCATATGCGAACTTCCGAATTTAAAGGAATGATCCAAAAACCGATCAATTATGATGATAAATGACGTAAAATGATTTTATATGATGTTGACACTGCTGCGTCGAATCTTCATTAATCCTCAGGCTGCCAATGGAGGTTGGCATTTTCCTCGAATGAGGACGGGCTCATTTGTCGATCTTTCGATGATATCCGGGCTTAGAAATAAAAATGGGAGGTTGCAATGAGCGAAGCGCGGGGCTTTGTTCCTGATCCGCAGGTGCGGGTTCGGGATTACCAGATCGGTTGTATCGGCGCAGGCATGATCATGGCCGAGTGCCATCTTGCTGCCTATAAGGAAGCGGGCTTTACGGTCGCTGCAATCGCCTCACGCACCAAGGCAAAGGCCGAAGAGGTCGCCGCGCGCTGGGGTATCGCCACAGTGCACGACACGCCAGAAGCGCTGATTGGCGACGAAGCTATCGAAATCATCGATATTGCTTATCCGCCGGATCAGCAGCCTGCGCTCATTCGCAAAGCGCTTGCGCAGCCACATATCAAGGGCATTCTCGCCCAAAAGCCACTGGCTCTGACGCTTGAAGAGGCCATTGCGCTTCGCGATGAAGCAGCGAAGGCTGGCAAAATCCTCTCGGTCAATCAGAACATGCGCTACGACCAGTCGATGCGCGTATTGAAGCAAATTCTCGATAAGGCTGAGCTTGGCGCGCCTGTCATGGCGACAATCGAGATGCGTGCCATCCCGCATTGGCAGGGGTTTCTGGAAGATTATGACCGCCTGACGCTGGCTAACATGAGCGTGCATCATCTCGATGTGCTGCGCTTCCTGTTTGGTGAACCTGAAACCATCACCACGCTGACGCGCACTGACCCCCGCACTCAGTTTGAACACAAGGACGGTATCACCGTTTCAACGCTGATGTTCCCGAGCGGTGTGATGGCTGTTTCAATGGAAGACGTCTGGTCGGGGCCGCGCGAAGAGGGCTTTGACAGCGATATTTACATCAAATGGCGGGTCGAGGGTACGGATGGTGTGGCAAAGGGCACGATTGGCTGGCCGGATGGTTCGCCATCAACGCTGACTTATGCCTCCAAAAAGACGACAGACGGCAGATGGGTGAGGCCAAAATGGGAAACCATGTGGTTCCCGCACGCCTTTATCGGTGTGATGGAGCAGCTGCAATACGCCATTCAGTCTGGCGAAACGCCAGCGCTTTCAGTAGCGGATAATGTGAAGACGGTCGCACTCATTGAAGCTGGCTATAAGTCGATCGATGAAGGCCGCACTGTCAAATTGTCCGAGATATCAATCAATTAAACGAGCACATCCCGAAGAGCGCGAAGCGGTTTTCGGGAAAGATGCGGATTAACAGAGTATCATAACGGGAGGGTTTCGATCATGATGCAGGTGGGTATTTTCAGTGGCTATTTCCCCTATTCGCTTGAGGAAACAGCTAAAAAAATTCGTGCGCTTGACTTCAATACGGTCCAGCTGGACATGCATTTCAAGGATATTGATCTGAGCGCCGGGCAGATCACCAAGGACAAGTGCATTAAAATCCGCGAGACATTTCGCGATCACAATCTGCCTATTTCTTGCATTTCCGGTTATACGAACATCATTCATCCGGACAAGGCAGAGCGCGAGCGTCGCATGGGCTATCTCAAAGAGATTATCCGCCATGCGCAGTATCTCGGCACGCCTTATGTGATTTCAGAAACCGGCACTTACAACACTGAATCTGATTGGGTTCATCACCCGAAGAACAAGACCGAAGAAGGTTTTGAAGAATGCCGCAAGGTCATCGCTGATCTGTCGCAGTTTGCTTACGATCACGGCGCGATGTTCCTGCTCGAAACTTATGTGAACAACGTCGTCGGTTCGGTCGAGGAAACAGTGAAAATGTTTGCGCAGGTCGATCATCCGGGCCTTGGCCTGCTGATGGACCCAACCAATTATTTTGAAACGCACAATATCGACCGGATGGATGAAATTCTCAACCAGGTGTTCGATACATTGAGCGACAAGATCAAGATCGGTCATGCCAAGGATGTCAAACGTTCCGGCGATGACAAGACTGAAAAACATGCCGATATCGGCGACGCCGATGCACTTGAAAGCCATACTTTCCGTGGCGTTGGCGAAATCGAACTGCCAGCGCCGGGTCTCGGCTCGCTAAACTACGACCTATACCTTAAGCGCCTTGCGCAGAAGCACCCAAATATTCCGATGATCATCGAACATCTCGATGAGGCCGATGTGCCGCGCGCGAAGAAGTTCCTCGACGGAAAGCTGCGTGCGCAGGGACTTTAATACCACCTGGGGCGAGGTGGAGCGGCTGGTGCTATAAACAAGTGTTTGGACACTGGCCGCCTTTGAGTGAAATGGCTGTATGCCGCAGCATTTAAGGTGCCAAAATGGTGAAGCTTTATGGAGAGGCGAGGTCGCGTCGCGACATTGCCGCGAGCAGTGGCTCATTTGCTCAGTTTGCAGGCGTTCGCCTGATGGTGCTTGAAGACGGGGTGGAGCGCGGCATAAGAATGCTGGAGTTCCGTTCCGGCACTGGCTTGCGCTTCACCGTTCTTGTTGACCGCGCACTCGATATTGCTGATTGCGACTATCGCGGCATGGCCATCGGCTGGCACTCGCCGTCCGGCTTCCGCCATCCGGGACTGCATGAATATGAGGGCGAGGGTGGTCTTGGCTGGATGCGTTCTTTCTCCGGCCTGATGGTGACATGCGGTCTTGACCATATCCTCTTCATGCATGAGGAGGCGGCGGACCATTATAATTACAAGCCGCGCCAGACGATCAAGCACTCCATTCATGGCCGTGTTGGGACTATTCCTGCAAAACTGACTGGCTATGGTGAGCGCTGGGAAGGCGACGAATGTTATCTCTGGTGCGAGGGTGTCGTCACACAGGGAACCGTGTTCGGTGAGCATCTCGAACTGACACGCCGCATCGAAATCAAGGCCGGTACAAACGATATCAAGCTGACGGATCGCGTGATCAATCGCAGTTTCTATCGCACTCCACATATGTACTGCTATCACATCAATGTCGGTCATCCGGTTTTGGCTGACGGCTCGCGCTATCTAGCACCTGTCAGGGATGTGGTCTGGGCGGCGCATGCGGGAGACGATTACAAGAAGCAGAATGTCGGCTATCATACACTGCCTGCGCCGCAAATGCAATTTCATGAGCAGGTCTGGCAGCATGAAATGGAGGCTGACGCCAATGGCGAAGTGCCGGTCGCGCTGGTCAATGACAAGCTGGGCATCGGTTTTGAAGTCGTTACCCGCAAGGATCAGTTCCCCTGCATGTATGAGTGGCAGAATCTGCAGGCCGGGCAATATGCGCTCGGCATCGAGCCTGCGACCAATCACGTTCTGGGACATGGTGCTGCCCGTGATCGCGGCGAGCTGATGTGGCTCGAACACGGCGAAGAGCGTTGTTACGACAGTACGTTCCGTATTCTGGGGGATGCAGCGAGCATCGCGGAAACAGAAGCACGCATTGCTGCAATCGCGAAACAGCCAATAGAGGATTATCCGGTGCCATCCGGCAATCACGTTGCTATTGGAGGCCGCTCATGACCGCATCACCGCCGTTTTCCGTTGCAGGCAAAACCATTCTCTACACGGGTGCTGCCGGTGGCCTCGGTCTTGAAACTACGCTCAATTTTCTGCGCGCTGGCGCGCGGGTTGTGGCTATCGATCATGAACCGAGAAAGATTGAGGAACTGAAAGGCAAGGCAGAGGGGCTTAGCGGACTTTCGATCCACGCGCTCGATCTGTCGGATTTGCAGGCACTTCGACCTGCATTGGAGGCAATTAGTCGCGAGGCCGGTGGCTTTGATATCGTGATCAACAATGCTGCGATTTATCCATCCAAGTCGTTTGAAGACTATACACTTGAGGAAATGCAGAAAGTGCAGCACATCAATGTCGATGCGGGCATTGTCTGCGTTCAGGTGGCGCTGCCGCATATGCGTGAAAAGGGGTGGGGTCGTATTATCAATATCGCTAGCGTGACTGCCTATGGCGGCTGGGCACTCCTTTCGCCTTATGTGCAATCAAAGGGCGCGCTCATCGGGCTTGCGCGCGCCTGGGCACGCGAGTTCGGCGCTTATGGCATTACCGTCAATGCGATCTCTCCGGGCGCATTTCCAACGGATGCCGAGAAAATCCATCCCGATCCTGAAGGCTACACGAAATTCGTGCTCGAGCATCAGGCTGTTAAGCGCCGCGGATCATCGCGGGATATTGCTTCGGCTTTGATGTTCCTTGCCTCTGATGAAGCAGGATTTATCACCGGGCAGACCTTGAATGTCGATGGCGGATGGGTGATGCATTAAGGAAAGAGTTTGCATTGGAGGAATGCGTGAGGAAGCTTTATCTGGCGGTCGGGTCGCTTAATCGCGAAGCCCCTTATTTTCAGGGTGCGCGTGGCGAAGGTCTTTCCATCTACGCATTCGATACGACGACAGGAGATGCATCGCATATATGCGCGACATCTTCCGTCGACAATCCAACATTCTTGAGCGTCGCGCCGGATACAGGGGTGATCTATGCAAATTCCGAAGTGTTCAGCTGGCACGAGGGGACGGTCAGTGCCTATCGCTTTGATGCTGAAAAGGGTGAACTTGTTTATCTCAACAAGCAGGGTGCCCTAGGCAGCATAACTGCGCATAATACCGTGACAGTGGACGGAAAGTTTGTGCTTGTCGCCAATTATGCGATGGGATCGGGCGGGCCTGATCAGTCGCTTGTTGCATTGCCAGTGTTGTCTGACGGTAGCCTCGGGCCGGTTGCACATAGCATTCGTCACGAGGGTAAGCTTGGGCCTGTCGTCGACCGGCAGGAACGCAGCCACCCGCATTGTGTGGTCGAAACACCGGAAGGCGGCATGTTCCTGTCCGCCGATCTTGGGCTTGACGAGATCATCGCCTATCGCCTTGATAGTGAGCGCGGTTTCAAGCGGGTTGGCAGTGTCGCGACCCCGTCCGGGGCTGGTCCGCGCCATATCGCCCAGCATCGGAATGGCCGCTTTGTCTATGTCTCCAATGAACTGAATAACACGGTTTCGCTGGTTGTGCGTGACGGTGAAAACATGCGCCTTGTTCAGACCTTGCCGACAGCGCCAGCGGATGTTCAGTCGCACGGAGCGGATATTCATCTTTCGCCGGACGGTCGTTTTCTTTATTGTTCCAACCGCGGTCATGACTCGATCACTACATTTCGTGTGGATCAGGAGAATGGCAGCCTTGTTGAAATCGGTCATAGCTTTACGGGCGGCGCGACACCGCGTAATTTTACGCTGACACCGGATGGCGACTGGCTTCTGGTCGCAAACCAGAATGGAGATTGCATTGCGATCTTCGCAATCAACAAGGAGACGGGAAATTTGACCCATACGGGCAAACGCATCGAAATAGGCACTCCCGTCTGTGTCAGGCCGTTCTATCTGTGAGCGTTGAAGCCCCAACATCACGAAAGCAGCGCCGCAAAGGTTCTGGCGTGACTATGGCGGATGTGGCCGCGGCTGCAGGGGTTTCCATGCAGACCGTTTCGCGCGCGTTGCGTTTTCCGGATTCCGTGATGCCTGAAAAGCGGAAGCTTATTCAGGATGCAATCGAGAAGACGCATTACGTTCATAATCTCGCGGCAAGCCATCTTGCATCGCATAAAAGCAATACGGTTGCGGCGATCATACCCACGCTGTCCGCGTCTGTTTTTGCTGATACGATCCAGCATTTTTCCGACGTTCTGCATCAGGCCGGTTATCAGATATTTTTAGGCAATACCGATTACCGACTGGAGCGGGAGGAAGAAATCGTTCGTAGCCTCCTCGGGCGGCGTCCGGATGGTGTTTTTGTGATTGGCACACACCATAGCAAGCGCAGTGTCGCATTGCTCAAACGTGCGGAAATTCCTGTTGTTGAGGGCTGGGATTTTACCGATAAACCGATTGACCGACTGGTGGGATTTTCCAATACGGCGGCGATCACCGAAATGGTCAGTCATCTGATCAATACGGGTCGGCGCTATATTGTGTTTGCCGGTGTGGTTCGGAAAGGCGACAGCCGTGCTGCTGAACGCCGTGCCGCATTCAAAGCGGCAATGGAGCAACATTTCCCGGATGAAAAGCCACGCATCACGGTGGCGACCGAAATGCCGATTGCCATGGCTTCGGGTGTCGATCTTCTGCGACGGGCGCTGGCTCAATATCCGGAAGCCGATGCTGTCATGTTTTCAAGTGATATTCTTGCTTCCGGCGCGCTTCTGGAGACACAGCGCATTGGTATCAAGGTGCCACAACGCCTCGCGATTACAGGCTTTGGCGACTTTGAACTTTCGCGTCATCTGCTGCCGCCATTGACGACAGTTGCAGTACCTTCCGCGGAAATCGGACGGCAGGCGGGTGAGCTTTTGCTTGAAGCCATGCGTGGCGAAACATCGACAAAAACGATTGTCGACGTCGGTTTCGAACTCAAGATTAGGGCCAGTGGCTAAATAACCATCTGATGCTCGAAGTCGGTTAGCACTTTGCAGCCATTTTCGGTCACATGCAGCATGAATTCGAGCCGAACGCCGCCAGTGTCCGGATCGAAGGCGGTGGGTTCCACCATCACAACCATGTCTTTCCGGAAAGGCTCAGTTTCATAACTGACAAGCCGTGGCCATTCATGGACAGATGTGCCGATAGAATGTCCGGAATGATGAGCATAGCCATAGCCATGTGCTGCGATATGGGCCTGCAATTTTAGATCCAGTTCACCGATGCCAAGGCCTGGGCGGATGATTTCGATTGCCAGATCAAGTGCCGATTTCACGGCTTTGAACTGCTTCTCAAATCCGTCAGTTGTTTTGCCCAGCATTGCCGATGCGCAGCTGTCGCCCCAATAGCCTTTGACGCGCGGTGCGAGATCGCAGATGAGCGGGTCGCCGGTGGCAATGATGCGGTTTGTCGGCCAGCCCATGAATGCCGATGTGCGGGTTTTGCCGGATATGAAATCGCCGGTGAGCGGCAGGCGTTCGCAGGCTCTGCTTTCCATGGCGAGCCTTATGTCGGCAAATATTTCAAGCTCGCTGCGGCCTGCTTTGCTGTGCTCAATACACGCGCGTTGCCCGGCGGAAGCGGTCAGCGCTGCCTCACGCAATAGCGCGATCTCAGTTGCTGTTTTCACCATGCGCTGGCGCTTGAAAGCATCGTCAATCGACACACGACGGCATGTTTCGATAAGTGGGAGCAAGGACAATGGGAAGCTGTTCTGCTCTATCGCAATTGCTCCGCCGACACCAAACTTGTTGAAGAGCTCCTTCGCGGCAGTGAGATAGTTGGCAAAAATGTCGGCCGGCTCTTTATATGAGAAACCTTCATATGCGAGAACGGTCTGTGCCCAGCTTGGCGTATCTGCTTCGAGATTGGTGACGACAAGTCCGCATTCGCCGTTTTTGCCAACCAGTGCGATGGCAGGTCCACCCGCAAAGGGTGACGGTCCCGCTTCAATGGAAACGATATGACCCGAAGCGTAGGCGATGCCATCGGGGCTGGTGAAAACGCCCCAATCGGCACCGGATGCTTTGATGGCGTCAATTGTCCGTGCAAGCCGCTCGTCCAACGGGTTCTCCTTCAGATAAGGTTGCGGATATGGCGATCACGACCATAGGCCGCGACCAGAAGCAGGATGAGAACGCCGAGTGCCGACTGGACCATAGCATCCGAAAAGCCCATGCCGATGAGAAATGTGCGCAATTCCATCAGCATGATCGCGCCAGCCACCGTTCCGACAAATCCGCCGCGCCCGCCGATCAGCGCGGTTCCGCCGACAACGACCGCAGAGACCGTTTGGAAAAGATAGGGCGTGCCCACTGTGGCACTTGATGAGCCGGTGAAGCCGAGCAGAAGAATGCCAGCAAGCGCTGCAAACACGGCGCTCAGACCGAAGGTGATCGCCCAGATCGCAACCGGTCTGATTAACGCCAGTTCGGCGGCTTTGATATTTGAGCCCAGCGCATAAAGCTTGCGGCCATAAATCGTACGGCGCAACACAAAGACGGTGCCAAGGGTAAGCAAAATTGTAAACGGGATCAGCCAAGGGAATGGCAAAGGCCCGATGCTGCCACCCAGTGACACGAAATCATTGATGAAAGCGGGCGCCGAACCTGTCGGCAAGCCGCGTGTCCAAATTTGTACGCCCGCTTGAACCATCGTTCCGACACCAAGCGTGACAATCAGTGGGTGGATGGAAAGCGCTGCCGATAAAGCGCCGGAAAACGCACCGATCAGCCCCGCTGACGCCAGCACGATCACACCCGCCAAAAGCGGTGACATTCCATCGCCGTAGAGGCTGGCGAAGACAACATTGGCAAAGCCGATCACAAACGGAATGGAAAGGTCGATGCCACCAAGAATCATCACCAGCGTCTGACCGAGTGCTGCAATTGCAAGCAGTGCTGCCAGAACCAGCATGGCGCGAATGGAGAAAAGGCTGGCAAAGCCCGGAATGAGGGTTGCTCCCAAGAGGAACACCAGCAGGACTCCGATGAAGGCGACCAGTGCGCGATTTGTAGCCAGTGCCTTAATCATGACTGCGCCACCTTGCGTCGGAAATAGAGTTTGAGTTTTTCGGAGTTGAGGCAGACAGCCAGAACAAGGACTGCGCCATAGACTGCCTGCAGCACGAAGGTCGAGACGTTGAAGGCCGTCAACATGCTCTGCAGCAGGAAAATACATGCTGCACCCAGAAATGCTGCGGTTAATCCGCCAACGCCGCCGGCGAGGCTGACGCCGCCAAGGGCGACTGCAGCAATAGCAATCAGCGTATAGCCGGGACCGATGATCGGGTCACCTGAGCCAATGAGCGCTGTGAGTGACAATGCTGCCAGTCCTGCGAACAATCCGGCCAGCACATAGGCGATGAAGCGCACGAGCGGAACATTGACACCAGCGGTGTAGGCGGCTCGATCCTCGCTGCCGACGGCCATAAGCGTCTCATAGAAAGGCAGGCGTTTGATACCGATCCATATCAGAACCGCAGCGCCCACTGGCAGAATGGACCATGGACCCGCCAAAGATGACAGCCATGCGGGCACCGAACCAGATGGAGAAGGCAGGATGGCGAGCGCCAGCCCGCCAAATATCAAGTAGGTTCCAAGCGTTGCAACAATTGGCTGAATACGAATGATCGCTGCCAGAAGGCCATTTAATGCGCCAGCTAGAATGCCGAGTGCAATTGCTGCCGGGATAATGATGAAGGACGAGGATATGCCGCCTTTTATGATCAGTATCTGAACGAGAATGACATTGATCAAACCCACGAGCGGACCAACAGAAATGTCAATCGAGCCGCGCCCGGCAAGAAACGGTATGGTAATTGCAAGCGAAGTCAGCAGCAGCGGCGCTGCAAGCCCCAACACCGAACCCCAGTTTGACGGCGCAAAGCGTACCGGGTTAAGCACAATATTGATGACAAGCAGAATGATGAAAAGGATTGCGGCGAGCCGTGTTTCTTGACTGCCGCAGAAGATGCGCCGCAAGCCGCTTTTGTTGTCGGTTAAGATCATAGCTCCACCTCATCCTGCCCGAACATGGCTGCAAGGACGCCCGACATCGACATTTCGGATTTGCTGATGGTTTTTGAGCATTCATAATCGCGGAACACTGAAACGCTGTCGCAGATTTGCAGGATTTCTTCGATTTCGCTCGACAGGATGACGAGCGCGATACCTTCTTCACGGGCGAGTTTACGGAACGCTTCATAGAATTTCATGCGGGTGTTGAGATCAACGCCGCGTGTCGGATCGTTGAGCAGCATCACACGCGGTTTGAGCGCCAGAAGCCGCGCGAGCAGCACTTTTTGCTGATTGCCGCCGCTGAGTGCCGTGATCGGCGCGTCCATTGCCGGATAGCGGATCGACAGGAATTCGGTATAGCGCTGCAGCTCTTCCTTCTGTTTGCGGCGGTTGAGGATGCCACCCCATGAAAAGCGTGGCATGGAAGGCATACCAAAATTATCGAGTACGGAAAGCACCGGGAAAATGCCGGTCGCGCGCCGGTCACGCGGCAAATAAACTACGCCGCATCTGGCTGCATTGTGATGATTGCTATAGGCGCTCTGCTCGCCGGACCGGGTGACGATTTCGACCTTTGAATGACGAGGCTGATTGAAGCCTGCAAGCGCCAGCAGAAACTGCTCCTGGCCATGGCCTTCAAGACCTGCAAGTCCGGTTATCTCACCGGCGCGGATTGTGCCGGACAGCGCTTTGCGCCCCGGCGCGAGCACGAGATTTTCATAGGTAAGAATGATGTGATCATTCAACATGGAGATGAGCCTCCGGCGCCATGAGTTCCAGAAGGATCTGGCTGTTGATCTGCTGCCTTTCGAGCGTATCGACAACATGGCCGCTGCGCAGCACCGTGACCTCATCGGAAAGGCGTTTCACCTCTTCCAGCCGGTGCGAAATGAAGATCACAATATTCCCGGATGCAGCATAATCTTCGATTGTTTCAAAGACGAGATCACGATCTGCATAGTCGAGCGCTGCCGTTGCTTCATCGAGAAGCAGGATCGAAGGACGGCTGATGAAGGCGCGCGCAATCACAACGAGCTGCTGTGCTGCTAGTGACAGGCTGCCAGCCGCTGCGTGCAAATCGATCGGAAAGCGTGCAATTTTTGACAGAACTGCGCGGGCTGCCTTTTCGCGTACTGATTTGCTGACTTTACGGGTAATGAGCCCGTCAAATCCGAGAAAGATATTCTCGACCACCGAACGATGCGGAGCGATCAAAACTTCCTGAAAAACCGTGGCAAGGCCCAATGCCTTCATATCTGCAGGCGATCTGGCCGAGACGGCTTTGTCGTTGAGAATGACGCGCCCATGCGTGGGTGCGACCACGCCAGACAGTATTTTCAGCATCGTGCTCTTGCCCGATCCGTTCTCCCCCAGGATCGTATGAACGCCATGGCTGAAAGTCACATTTGCATTTGTGAGCGCAATTGTTTCGCCATAACGCTTTTCAAGGTTCTCCACCTGTAGCGACATGACCGGAGCGTGCGTGATGTTGGGCAGCCCCGCTTCGGCAAGCAGCCTGTGTATGCTGGATGTGCCCAGCGGGGGATGCTCAGAGTCTGGCATAATGAGATGACTTTCTGCATGCGATAAGCGAAGATCATTGCCAATGGTTTGGGCCAAGCGATCTGGACCAATTGATCTTGGCAATGACGTTGTTCAGCGCGTCGTCCTGCAAACCTTACTTGGAGCAGGAAGCTGGAACTTTCGCGAAATCATAAAGTGCGGTGGCGCGTCCGTTCGAGAAGTAGCCATTAAGCAGTTCTTCCGGGAATGGATCCTGCGGCGGTATCGGGAAGATGGCCGCGGAATCCGGCTTCATGCAGTCCTTGTACCAATTTGGAAGGTCGGCCTGCGTCACAAGCGGCATCGGAGCGATGATCGTGTTGACGAACGGTTTCTGGCCTTCAAGAACCCGTAATGCGACCCGGAAAGCGTTCTGGGCTGCAACATGCGGTGATACTTCACCGCCGTAAAACTTGAATGTGTCCTGATTGGCATTCCAGTAGCCAAGTGCATCGCCTGAAATGGAAGCAGCAATCAAGGGAAGCGGACGGCCTGCCTGCTGGAAGGCTTCCGCAATAAAGCGTGCTTCGCTGCCTGTGGACCAGACTGCATCAATCTGCTGCGGTGTGGTGGCAAGTGCCTGAAGCACTGCGGATTTCGTTGTCGTGCCGGTCCATTCGCCGCTCACTTTACGAGCAATCTTGAGATTGCCTGACTCTTCAACGGCTTTTTCAAGTCCGGCATTTTCCTGCTGGACAAGCGGATGACCGGAAATGCCCTCAACCTGAAGGACGGTGCCGCCATCTTTGAGCACTTCCGCAATGCCTTTGCCCATCTGGTAGCCCCAGAGGTTCTGGTTGTGCATGACATTGATCGCATTCGGGGTCGTTACGGAACCAGCGGACGTTATAACCGGAATGCCAGCCTTATAGGCATCGTCAATCACTGTATTGAGTGCGGTGGAAGAACCGGCAATCGTCGTGATGACATTACAGCCCTGCTCGATGAAGGCGCGAATTTGCGAAATCTGCTGTGTGGCATCACCATTGGAGTCTGAAACAACATATTCAGACACATCGCCTGCGGCGATAGCACCATCCACAAGGCGCTTTAGTTCGTTATTGAAGGTCACACGCCACGGATTGCCCATATAGGATTCCGAATGGCACCAACGCCATGGCTTGGCTGGCGCTTTGAAATCACCATAAGCCGAAGGGCCAACTTCAACCACATCGGTATAAAGTGCTTGAATTTCGGTTGGCAGGGCGCCGAGTAGTGTCGCGCGGTCCTGGTTTTGCGCACTCGCGCTCAGCGCAGATGCCGACAAAATGGCGAGTGTGAGTGCCTGCAGGCCAAGGCCTGAGCAAATTCTGGTCATGTGTTCTCCTCCGGTGTGAACTTCCCGTTCACTTGTAAAAACTTTATTCACATATGCGCCATTACGTCAATTGAAAAATGTTAGCGCTAAACCATCTTGTGACACTATCGCATAAATCATGAGGATATGAATATAAAAATGTTAGCGCTCACTCTAGACAAGGCAAAAATATTGGATAGGTTCTGACGCAAATGGATTTGAGCAGGGAGTGGAGCTGCCATGGGTGTTTTATCAGGCTATCGTGTGCTGGATTGTTCAATTGCGATGGCGGGACCATTTGCAGCGCAGCGGCTGGGCGATCTTGGTGCCGATGTGGTGAAGGTTGAGCCGACGACAGGCGAATGGCAGCGCCACGTGGCGGCGGGCGGTGCCGAAGGCAATCGCGTTAATGTCTCTTTCCTGTCGCTCAACCGTAACAAGCGTTCGCTTGCGGTCGATCTCAAATCACCAGACGGTAAACAGGTGCTTCTTGACCTTGTGAAAACCGCCGACGTGTTTTTGCAAAACTATCGTCCGGGCGTCGCACAGCGTCTTGGCGTCGATTACGAGTCGCTTTCCAAGATCAATCCAAAGCTGATCTATGTTTCGATCTCTGGCTATGGCGAAGATGGTCCTTATGTCCATCGTCCGGGACAGGATCTCGTTTTGCAAGGTATGTCGGGCGCTATGCTTTCGGCAGGCCGTGAGGGCGAGCCGCCAACCGCCGCCGGCCAATATCTGGTGGATGCCATCACCGCATATACTGCTTTTGAAGGCGCGCTTGCAGCACTTCTCCATCGCGAGCGTACGGGGGAGGGACAGTTGGTGCAGGTCAACATGCTCGATGCGATCACCACCATTCAGATGCAGGAACTTTCGGTTTTCACCGTCGGTGGCAAGCCGCAAACCCGTTCGGCAGAGCCACATGCCCATGTCTATATCCGGGCGCCTTACGGTGCTTTTGCAACCTCTGACGGCTTTATCATAGTCGCTTTTCCGAAGCTGAAAACACTCGGTGAAGTGATCGGCGAAGACAGTTTTCTCACCATGAGTGATGAGGTGGACACCTGGGAGCGCCGCGATGAAATCTTTGCCAAGAC
Source organism: Ochrobactrum sp. C6C9 (assembly GCF_022627935.1). NCBI lineage: Bacteria > Pseudomonadati > Pseudomonadota > Alphaproteobacteria > Hyphomicrobiales > Brucellaceae > Ochrobactrum > Ochrobactrum sp. C6C9. The sequence continues at coordinate 21,115 of NZ_JABXGB010000040.1, forward strand.
ACGCGACAAGCTCAAAACGAAAACCTCCGCTGAATGGCTGGAGCTTTTTCGCGCAGCTGATATCTGGTGTGGACCTGTGTATGGTTATGCGGATCTCGTAGATGACGAGCAGATCAAGCATAATGGCACGTTTGTCGAATATGAGCATCCAACGGAAGGCAAGGTGAAGACGCCGGGTTTCCCGATCCGCTTTTCCAAAACGCCTTCGACAGTGGACCGTGGCGCGCCGGTAACTGGCCAGGACACACGCGATGTGCTCGCTGAAGCCGGATATGCGGCGGACAAGATCGAAGCGCTCGAGCAATCGGGCGTCATCGTATCGGGGAAAATCTAAAATGCAGGTGATCAAAGCTCTCACCTGGGATCATCCGCGTGGCTACAATGCATTGGCTGCGGCATCAAAATTGCCGGATGTCATCAAAGCGGGTTTGGAGATCCATTGGGACAAGCAGCCACTTGAAGGTTTTGAATCCCACCCGATCGCCGATCTTTGCGCGCGATACGATCTCGTGGTGCTCGATCATCCCCATGTGGGCGAGGCCGTGTCCGGCGACTGCCTGCTTTCACTTGAGGAGGTGTTTGACGATGAAACGGTTGCCAAGCTTGGCGAAGCCAGCATCGGCCCGTCCTTGACGAGCTATCGCTTTGCGGGCAGGCACTGGGCCTTGCCACTCGACGCCGCAACACAGGTCATGGCGCTTCGCCCGGACCTAGTCGACACGGTTCCTGTTACATGGGACGAGGTGCTTCGCCTCGCGCAAAAAAGCGGTAAAGTCGCGCTTTCGCTTGCAGGCCCACACGCCTGTCTGTCATTTTTTTCTATCGCTGCCGCATTTGGCGAGCCGCCTGCCGAAGACGACCCAGATATATTGGTTTCAGAAGAGGTCGGGCGGCAGGTCTTTGATCTGATGGCAGAACTTGCGGCGCACAGCCCAACGTCTGTTCGGCAAAAGAATCCCATCGGTATATTGGGCCACATGGCCGAGCATGACGATGTTGCATTGTGCCCCCTGGTCTATGGTTATGTGAATTATGCCGCGCCGCGAAGTGGAAAGTCTGTCGCATTTCACAATGCGCCACGGGTCGCCACTGGTGGTCGTCCTGGCTCGACATTGGGCGGCACGGGCATTGGTGTTTCGCGCCGTGCAAACATCACCTCGGCGCTCAAAGCCCATCTTTTGTGGCTGATGAGCCGTGAAGCCCAATCCGGGTTCATTCCCGATCATGAAGGCCAGCCATCGCGCCGCGACGCCTGGCACGATGAGCGCGTGAACCGGCGATGGGGCAATTTCTATCGCAACACAGCGGACACGCTGGAACAGGCTTATGTGCGCCCGCGCCATGATGGCTACGTCGCGTTTCAGGGCACGGCTTCAGCGCTTTTGGGGGCGGCTTTCGATGAACGCCGCCCGGCATCTGCAGTGTTGAATGAGTTGCAAACTCTCTACGCCGCTTCGCGCGTGCATGGCGGTGAAAGGTAGTTTTCCATGACTGAAGATATCAAATTCGAAATCGACGGCGCGGTTGCCGTCATCACATTAAACCGTCCGCAAAAACTCAATGCCGTGACTCCGGAAATGGCCGATGCCATCGTCGCAGCCGTGACCGAATGCAACGACAGCGACACGATCCGTTGCGTTATTCTGACGGGTGCTGGAGAACGTGCATTCTGTGCGGGCTCGGACATTCGCGAACTCGATACCTATGAGACGCCGTGGCAGTTCCGCAATCGGCCGGATTACTGCGATGCATTCCGCGCGCTTCTCAAGCCGTCGATTGCGGCCGTCAATGGCTATGCCTTTGGTGGCGGGCTTGAAACCGCGATGTCTTGCGATATCCGCATTGCTTCTGATAACGCGCAATTTGCGGCACCCGAGATCAAGCTCGGCTGGATCGGTGGTGGGGGAATGGCCGCCCATCTGGCGCATTCCATTGGCGCATCCAATGCAGCATTGATGATTATGACAGGCGACCCGATTTCAGCCGAGAAGGCGGAGCGCTGGGGGTTGGTGAGTGAAGTCGCGCCGCAGGCGGATCTTCTTATACGCGCACGCGAGATTGCCAACGTGATTGCATCGCGCGCGCCGATTGCCGCGGAAACCGCGAAACTCAACCTCAAGGCAGCGGTTTCGATGCCAATCGAAAAAGCCATCGAATACGAGCGCGACCTTCAGACGATCTGCTTTGCGACTGCTGATGCGCAGGAGGGGCGCGCGGCTTTCAAGGAGAAAAGAGCGCCGGTTTTCCGGCGTCGGTAAAGGCTGTCGGGAGAAAGCCTTTCTATTTTATCCACTATATATTCATGGGAGGAATCCTCGTGGAAACGAGTTCAAAAAGCAAGTCGAAAGGGTGTTGTCACGTTAACTGGGCTACAGTTGCCTGCCTGACGGTTTGGGCGTAAATTTTGGCGATGCAGACATCAGATATCATCTTCAAGCGTCACCGTTTTCCGCCACAGATTATTGCTCATGCGGTGTGGCTTTATCTGCGGTTCAACCTTAGTCTGCGTGAAGTTGAGGAAATGCTGCTTGAGCGTGGAATCGACGTATCATACGAGACAGTTCGTCGTTGGATCGCCAAGTTCGGCCCCCAGATCACACGCAACTTGCGGCGGCG
>NZ_JABXGB010000041.1:0-23447 GCF_022627935.1 Ochrobactrum sp. C6C9
GCCCGGGCATTCGTAGAAGCGGGCACGCCCGGCGGCGCGGGAGTGGACGCTGCCGTTTTCGCTGACGAGGAGGCACATTTTGCGAGCTTTCTCGGCAGCCGCTCGGCGATCGGCGCTCTGGATGAAGATGAGATCGATATCGCCCGCAACCTTACGACCGGGGAGACGCTCCGCGAGGCGCTCGCCGACGCTGGCCTCGCGCATCTTGATCGGCGAGCCATCGATCCGTCCCGGTATCTCGGCTATCTTGAAGCCCATATCGAGCAAGGCGACGATCTAGAAGCGCGGGGGTTGAAGCTCGGCGTCGTCACTTGCATTGTAGGCATTCACCAGTACCGCGTGCGGTTTTCGGGGGAAAGCAATCATGCGGGTACTACTCGCATGGCAGTTCGCCGGGACGCCGGCGTGACACTGGTTTCCTTTGCCCACGCAATCGACGAACGGTTTCGGCAACTGGCGGCGGAGCGTACCGTCTGGACGGTTGGCAACATCAGGCTTGATCCCGGCCAAGTGAGCATCATCCCAAATCATGCAGAAATGCTGCTGCAGGTGCGTGATGCCGACCCGGCCGTTCTTGCTCGGATGCGCGTGGCACTGGAGGATCTGGTCGCGATTACAAGAAAGACGGGACCTTGCGAGGTCGAGCTCGAACTTCTGGCGGAGAGCGAGCCGCACGAGATGAACTCCAATTTCCAGGATACGCTCGAGAGCGTCGCCTCCCGTATGGCGCCGAGGCAATGGCAGCGTATGCCGAGCGGCGCCGGACATGATGCTCAGATTCTGGCGCGCATCATGCCAGCGGGCATGCTGTTCGTTCCCAGTATCGGCGGCGTTAGCCATCATGTCGACGAAGACACACAGGAAGACGACATCGTACTGGGCTGCGAGGTTCTGGCTGCAGGTTGCTGTCAAATTCTTGAAACCAATGGTGAAGCAACATGAAGAAGTTCGGTCAATTCGTCGTAGAATGCCTAGCCCATTACGGTGTCGAGTATGTTTTTGGCATTCCGGGGGTACATACACTCGAGCTCTACCGTGGGCTCACGGGCAGCGGAATTCGTCACGTAACCCCTCGACATGAACAGGGCGCAGGCTTCATGGCAGATGGATACGCCCGCGTTTCCGGAAAACCCGGAGTTTGCTTTATTATCACAGGCCCCGGCCTCACCAACATCGCCACTGCGATGGGCCAAGCTTACAGCGATTCTATCCCCATGCTGGTCATTTCGACTGTGAATTCCGCAGGCGCATTGGGATCGGGGGAGGGCCACCTACACGAGCTGCCTGACCAACGCCAACTCATGCGTCAGGTGACGGCTTTTAGTCATACCATTCATGACCCGAACGAATTCGAAACGGTCCTTGCACGCGCGTTTGCTGCCTTCGATTCGTCACGCCCTAGGCCCATTCACATCGAAATACCCGTCGAAATGCTTGCAAGGGAGGTAGATTTTGTGAGGCCATCTCATGATCGCGTTTCGACCGCGCCTCCCACAGCGCATGCGAAAGCAATCATCGAGGCCGCGCAGTACTTGAACAATTCGCAACGTCCGCTCTTAATCGCAGGCGGCGGTGCAACGGGAGCAGCGCAGGAAATCGACGACCTCGCCTCTCGTCTGAAGGCACCTGTCTTGATGACAATTAACGGCCGTGGAATTCTGGCGGCCGGACACCCGTTGGGTCTATCGGTCAGCGCAGCGAGTCTAGCGGCACTGGACCTGATGGAGAGGGCTGATGTCATTCTTGCTATAGGAACCGAACTTGGTCCGACTGACTTCGATAAAACGCTGAAGTCCCGCCGTTATCTTGGTGAGAAGCTCGTAAGGATTGATATCGATCCGGAACAGCTGATGCGGTCTTTGCGACCCGCGATCCGGCTCGTCGGCGACAGCAAGGCTACAATAGAGGCTCTAAACGCGGCAGTGCAACCGCGCGAGGCTGATGGCTGGGGCCAGACGGCGGCTTCAAGTGCCCGGGACGCCCTAGCGAGCGAGCTAACCGCTGCCCAGCGGGTACAAATCAAAATGCTCGAAACACTTCGCGACACACTTCCAGGCGTCGTGATCGTCGGGGATTCTAACCAGCCAGTTTATGCGGGTTGCATGGGCTTCGAGGCTGCGGCTCCAAGAACTTTTTTCAATTCTGCAACAGGCTATGGGACATTGGGCTACGGACTCCCGGCAGCTTTAGGGGCAAGAATCGCCGCTCCCGAACTGCCGGTCGTAGCACTCATGGGCGATGGCGGATTGCAGTTCACACTAGCAGAACTGGGAAGTGTGACAGAGCAGGGTGCGCCGATGATCTTGGTCCTCTGGAACAACAACGGTTATCTTGAGATCGAAAAGGCCATGGTGCGCGCGGATATCGATCCGCTCGGCGTCAGGATTTTTACACCCGATTTCAAGTCAATCGCTACGGCGTTCGATTGGGAGCATGAGACGGCAAGCAACGTCACCGAACTCTCGAAGATCGTTAGGAACGCGGCCGTAACAAGAGCGCGTATCGTCGTCGAACTCGATGAGGGGGCCTTTCGTCTCTGAGAGGCTCAGAGTAAATTGCCCGCGGTTTGTACAAAATCCCGCTACTTGGGAAAGCCGGGGGTGATAAGCGGGAGGGGAAGCACTGCCCTTAAAGTCAAGCGCGCCCCTCCTGTGCGGATGTTGGTGAAGCGTACGTCTGAGCATCCTGCGGACAGATTGACCACCACGAGCGATGATTTGCCCCTTTTTCAAGGTACTATGCTCGTGCTTGGGTGGGTTCTCATCATCCTATCCTCGATGAGGCTGTCCTCATGTCGGGGGATTAGAGCTCGGAAGCGTCAACAATGCTGCTAGCTCGACAAGCGTGCCGCGATGTCCGATGACGATGGAGGCGACACGAGCGCCCTTTTTGCGCTGCCTCCGCCAAACTTTGTCGTGCGGTAAAGCGTGCTAGGAAGGCGCCGTTTAAAATGTCCCCGCACTGGTGGAGCCGACGACCACGGCGGTGCAACGTCTCAATCCGTCGGATAGCCCGGGCTCGTTCATCACAATGTCCCTGCACCAAGTGGTCGCTTTAGGGCCAGGATCGCCGAAATGAAGTGTGTTGTCCGTCACTTGCCGGATTTACGGCGTTTTGACCTAGGGACCGCTGAATCTCCAGCGAAGCCAGTCGGTTCCGATGACCGAGACATAGTAGACTGTCCAACCGTGTGGAGAGAGGAGGCGAGCGTACTAGGCTGTGTTCAGGCCGTCGCCGGCGAAGGACTGCATGATGCCGTCATCCTTCGATTTCCTTTCGAGGTTCGAGACGATGCGGCGTGCCGTTTTTCATGACCTGCGCCCTTCGGAAGGGGGATGCACGGTTCGCCAGTGTGAGGCGATGTCGATGCGACGTGCCACCCAGACGTCTTCGAGTGTCGTGACGTAGTCGAGAAAGCGCTCAAGATCGGCGGCACGTCCGGGCTTTCCAGTAATCCGGCAGTGAAGGCCCACATTCATCATCTTCGGCTGAGTCCGCCCCTCCTTGCGCAGAAGGTCACAAGCCCGTGTCAGGTATGTGGCGAAATCCTGTGCCTGGAGCCCGAAGCCGTTGACGTAGCGCCCGTCATTGTTATCGAGTGTGTAGGGCACCACAAGTTGAGGCTCGCCATTGTCGCTGACCCAGTACGGAAGGTCATCGGAAAAGGAATCCGAATCGTAAGCGAAACCGCCGAGTTCGGACAGGATACGACGGGTATTCATGCTCATCCTGCCAGTATACCAGCCTTGGGGCCGCTCGCCAGTGGCTTCCGTGTGGATGCGGATCGCCTCCAGGATCTGCCGGCGTTCCTCGGCTTCCGGCATGTCGGCATAGTTAATCCACTTCAGACCATGCGAAGCGATTTCCCATCCAGCATCCTTCATGGCGGAGACTGCGGCCAAATTCTTTCGCAGAGCGTTGGCAATGCCGAATACGGTGACAGGAAGACCACGCTCCGTCATAAGCCGATGCAGCCGCCAGAACCCGGCGCGGCTCCCGTATTCATACTGGGATTCGACATTGATATTACGCCTCCCGGCAAGCGGCAAGGTCGGCTCTTCCGTGAGGAAGGCCTCTGAGCCGCCGTCGCCGTCGAGGACGCAGTTTTCGCCTCCTTCCTCGTAATTGATAACGAACTGGATGGCCAGCCTTGCGCCGTTCGGCCACTGCGGGTCAGGCGGTCGGCCGGCAAATCCGAGCAGGTTGCGCCGGGGGGTGAGAGGTGATGTGGACATCCCGACCTCCTCAATAGGCCAAGCGATGAAGGCCGGCTGCGAGCACTTCGATGCCGGCGACGATGTCTTCGATGGATGAATACTCGTCTGGGGTGTGGCTGCGCCCGTCCTTGCTGCGTACGAAGATCATCGCCACCTTTGCAATCTTCGCCATTTGCTGCGAATCATGACCGGCACCGCTTGCCATCAGCATCGTCGGCACTCCCTGCATATCCGCCGCGGCCCTAAGCGTCGAAACAAGCATCGGATCAGAAGGGCAGGCCGGGTGGTCAATCATAATCTTCCAGCTGATCTCCAGGTTACGACGCTTCGCCACCTCCCGCATGAAGGCTTCATGGGTGTCGTAGAGTTTCTGACACAGATCCGGATCGGGGTGGCGCGCGTCCAGCGTAAAGGTTACGCTATCAGGGATGATGGCCGTAGCGTTGGGTTTCACTTGCACACGCCCGACCGTCGATACTGCGGGACGGCCCCATCGATGGGCAGTATCGACCACGCCTGCGGCAATCTCGGCGAAACCCGCCATGGGATCGCGGCGCAGGTCCATCGGGAAAGCGCCGGCATGGTTCTGGGTGCCACGCAGTTCGATTTCGTAATGTCGGATACCGGTAATGCCGGTCACCACCGCAACCGGTAGGTTCGCGTGTTCAAGGATCGGACCCTGCTCGATATGCAGTTCGATGAAACTGTCGATATCGGCGCGCCTGGCCTCCGGAATGAGCGCCGGATCAAGGCCCACCTCTCGCATGGCGCTGGCGATCGTCTCGCCGCCGAAGCCGATGGTAGTCTGCGGATCGTCGGGCCGGGTGCCGCCCGTGATAGCGCGCGAACCCCAGAAATTAGCGGAGGGAAACCGGCTCGATTCCTCTTCGCAGAACGCGATGCATTCCAGCGTGTGCTTCGGCTGGCCGAACTGTTTCTTTAATGCCTTGAGCGCAATCAGCGCCGCGAGTGCACCGAGAATGCCGTCGTAGCGCCCGCCAGGGGTCTGCGAATCGATGTGTGAACCCGAAACGATCGACTTGCCCGGCTCGCTGCCTTCCAGACGCCCCCACACATTGCCGACACTGTCCATCTGCGCGATCAGGCCGGCCTCCTCGCACCAGCGGGCGTAAAGCTTCGTCGCCTCCACCCATTCCGGGGAATAGACCGTGCGAGAGACCCCGGTTCCGCCGTCGGATCCGTGCTGGGCCATGTCGAGAATCAGTTTCTCGACGAAGTCAGGGTCTATAGTGATGCGGGGAGTGGCCGACATTATTGTCTCCATTGACGTAAATCAGGGCTTGTGGCTTGGCATGGGGTAAGAACGCCCGTCACCTCCAGTTTAGCAGGAGGGCGCGCTCGGCGGCTCTTGGGAGGAGGGACTTCCGGGAACAGTTAGGGCTTCAGTGCAAAGATCTGGATCTCGACGAGCAGGCGGGGATCGGCGAGCGGCGCCTCCACGCAGGCCCGCGCGGGCGCGGCATCTGGCGCAACCCACAGGTCCCAGACGCTGTTCATAGCATCGAAATCCGCGCCGTGCTTTAGCCAGATATATGCATGGGTGATAGCGGCCTTACCGGTGCCGACCTCGGCCAGTAAGGCATCGACGCGGGCGAGGATATTGGCGGTCTGTCCGGCAACGTCTAGGTCGCGATCAGAAGATACCTGCCCCGCAAGCACGACCATGGTGCCGCTCAGCGGGAATTCAACGACCTGACTCATACGATTGCTACTGTGGTGACGGGTGATGGACATCCAAATTCTCCTGTTGATGTGCGAGAGTTCCAGCTTTCACGGGCGGATGGGGAAGACGCGGGGCGACATCGCTTCGATGGAGCGGCCGGCCCAATCGCGCGCCGGCGCGTTGGAGATGACCTCGCGTTGCGCCCTGCGCAGCATTTCGATGTCTTCTTCAATGTCGAATGCAATCAGCTTTCCGTCGGCGACTAGCCTCACCCCGTCCACGTAGACATCGCGGATCGCACGGTCGTTTGCCGAATAGACGAGGCTCCGCAACGGATCGTAATCGGGCTGCATGTAGGGATTGGTCATGTCGACGATCGAAAAATCTGCCTTGCATCCGGGGGCCAGCCGACCGAGATCGGGCCGGCGTATTATGTCGGCGCCCCCGGCTGTCGCAGCCGTGAAGGCCTCCGCCGTGCTAGCAGCGGTAAAGCTGCCTGCTACGATGCGTCCCGCGTAGCAGGCCATCCGCAATTCATCGAGCATGTTGTGCGGGAAGGTATCCGTGCCGATGCCACATCGAATGCCAGCCTGACGGTAGCGGTGCAAGGTGTTCATGGCGATGCCACGCCGGGCAAAGACCACCGGGCAATGGGCGACTTGGGCACCGCTGTCACGCAGGACCAAGAAGTCGTCCGCATGGGGATAGTGCAGGAAAGGGTGATCGTTGAGAAAAATTCCGTGCCCGATGACGGTATCCTCGCCAAGCGCCCCGATCTTGCCCAGCCAGCCGATCGGCGTTTCGCCGTAGCGCTTGAGGATCTCTTGGAATTCGATGACGGATTGGGCAGCGTGGATCTGGATCGGCTGCCCCCGCTCGCGCGCCGCTGCCAAAGCATCGAGAATCTGCCCCTCGGTGCAGGTATCGACCTGGGCTGGCGCGATGAAACCCTGGATGCGACCGCTGGCATGGGCGGACGCTTCGTCCGCCGCCGCAATCGCCTCGCGAAGCAGACGGTCGCCGCGGGCAATATCCAGATCGTAGCCGACCGAATGCCCGTCCTTGGTATACCAGGGACCTGAGCGGAACATCGCCCATAGAACCGCCCGGATACCCATTGCGGCATAGTCTGCGGCCCATCCTTCCCTTGCGCCGCCAAGATCGCAGATCGTCGTGACACCGCTCTTCAGCAGTTCAGAAACCGCTACGCGGCAGGCGTGAGGCGCATATTCGGGAGCAACGTTGAAGACGGGCATGAACTCGTAGAGCGAGCTTTGCCCCAGTTTCGGGCTGCCGAGTTCCTCGAGCATCCCCTTCCAGCCGGGTTCATGGCCGGGATGGCTGTGGAGATTGACGAAACCAGGCATGACCATGCGCCGTCTGCCGTCTATCTCAGTATCGAATGGGCCGTCGTATGACTTGCCCACATGCACAATGCGATTTTCGGTAAAGGCGAAATCGCTATGGTTCTCATAGACATGCGATGCGTTTTTGGGATCCCAGGCAACCAGCCATTCGCAATTGCGAATAACGGTAATCAATGGCTTCGTTTCGGTCATTTGCATTCCGTATAAAGAATGATGTTCTGTAAGAGGAAACGATAGCCACTTTCGTTATTTTGTCAACCAAGTAATCTAGACGTTGCGCTCTCGAATTACGCCAGAAATTTGTCTTGACAAACGGCTGCCACATCGCAACCATGGTCTTTATCCAGAATACTGTTCTATGTACGGAACGCATGATGACTGCCATAGACAAAGTTACAAAAATCATTCGCCGTGCCCACTGCGTGGTCTCCTGGGATGACGAACAGGGCGGGCACGTCTATCGGCGCGACGTGGACATCGCCTTCGGTCGATCTATCGTGGCGGTCGGCCACGATCTCGATGCCGACGGGGCAGAGGTGCTGGACGGGCAAGGCTTTATGGTCATGCCCGGGCTGGTCAACACCCATTCGCATCCCGGAGAGGAGCCGCTGAATAAGGGGCTTTGGGACGAGGTCGGCAGTCCCGGCTTCTATAATACCTCCCTTTACGAATATCTGATGGTTCTCGACCGCGATCTGGCCGGTACGCAGGCAGCATATCGCGTCGCCCTCGCCGAATTGCTGAGGAGCGGCGTCACGACGGTCTGCGATCTCGCGGTGCCGACGGAGGGGTGGCTGGACGTGATCGCCGCGACCGGAATCCGCGCTTGTATCGCTCCGATGTTTCGCCAGGCGCGCTGGGTGACGGACAACGGACACAGGTTGAATTACACCTGGGACGTTGCGAGGGGACGCGCAGGCTTCGAGCGTGCCCTTGCCGAAATTGCGCAGGCGGCGCGGCACCCCTCAGGTCGGCTCTTTGGTATGATGGCACCTTCCCAGATCGATACCTGTGACGAAGAACTGCTGCGGGATGCTTATGCGGAGGCCGTCCGCCTCGACATTCCGTTTCAGACCCATGCGGGGCAATCGCTTACCGAGTTTCACGAGATGACGCGCCGACATGGACTGACGCCAATCGGCTTCATGAAAAAGATCGGCATCCTGTCCGAGCGTACAATCATCGGGCACGGCATTTTTCTCGATCATCATCCTTGGGTGCATTGGCCGAAGACCGACGATCTCGACAGTATCGCGAGCGCTGGCGCGACGATTGCCCATTGTCCGACGGTTTTTGCGCGGCGCGGGATCATGCTCGACCATATCGGATTGTACCGGCAGCGGGGCGTCAATCTCAGTATCGGTACCGATGTCTATCCGAACAACATGCTGGATGAAATGCGGCTTGCGATCTACGCTGGCCGGCTCATGGCTGGCAATCCAAGGGATGCGACGCTTGCCGATGTTTTCGCCGCCGCCACGGTTGGCGGGGCGAAAGCGCTGCGCCGTCCCGATATCGGCCGCATCGCACCAGGCGCCAAGGCGGACCTGGTGATGGTGGATTGCCATGCACCCGTGATGCAGCCCTGCAGGGATCCCTTGCGCTCTCTCGTCTTCTCTGCCTCGGATCGCGCCGTCCGCCATGTCTTCGTCGACGGCGGACAGGTCGTGAAGGATGGCGTCGTGCTGACCGTCGACGAGGCGGAAGCGGCAGCAGCCCTTCACGAGGCCCAGTGCCGCGCCGTCACAGGCGTGCCGCGCAACGATTGGGCGGGCCGCACCATCGACCAGCTCGCTCCGCCCTCGCATCGTTGGGCGTGACCAACCGTCTTATTGAAAGGATATCTTCTCATGATCACCAACTCCCAAGTCCGGGCTCTGCCGGACAGCACGCATTGCAGTCCGGATCGCAAGCCATGAGCTCGCTTAAGGAACATGTGATCATTGTTACCGGCGCCGCGCGCGGTATTGGCAAGACAATCGCCGAAACAGTTGCGCGCCAGGGCGGCCATGTCGTCGTGACGGACATCTTGGCGGACGAAGCGAAGGCAGTGGCGGCTGGCATCACTGCGTCCGGAGGATCGGCCACGGCCTTAACCCTGGACATCACCCGGCCAGAAGACGCCGAGGCTGTCGCCGGAAAGGTTCTCGAACGGTTCGGCCGCATCGACGGTCTCGTCAATAACGCGGCCCTGGATGCGCCCCACGGCCGCGCCTGGGAGATAGGCACGGCCGAGTGGAGGCACGTGATTGAGGTGGATCTCAACGGGGCCTGGTATTGCTCTCGCGCCGTCATTCCTGCCATGCGGGCACAGCAGCGCGGCCGGATCGTGTTCATCAGTTCGATTGCCGCCCGCCTGGGCTCGCCGCACCTGTCGCCCGCCTATTCCACAGCCAAGGCGGGCTTGATCGGACTGACCCTCTCGCTTTCGGCCCAGCTCGAATCCGACGGCATCCTAGTCAACGCCATCACGCCGGGGCCGACCGGTAACACGGGCGCCGCCTATTCCGAGGCCAGCCGCAAGGCTTATCTCGATGCGCATCCGCTCGGCTTCGGCGGACCCGAGCCAATCGCCAATGCGGTCGCGTTCCTCCTGGGGCCTGGATCAGACTGGACGAGCGGCGCGGTCATGAATGTCAGCGGCGGACATTTCAGGGGAATCTGACCATGGCCACAGTAATAACGAGCGGATCAAAAAAGTCATACGCAGGTGAGCAAAACGCGGTTCGCTTTCGCGGCGTGAACAAGCATTTCGGTCAAGGCGCCCATGCGCTAACGGTCATTCGTGATCTCAACCTGACGATCGGTAAGGGCGAGTTCTTCTCTCTGCTCGGCCCCAGCGGGTGCGGCAAGACGACGGCCCTGCGCATGATCGGCGGATTCGAGCACCCGAGCGAGGGCGATGTGCTGCTTGATGGCGAGAGCATCATCGGCGTGCCGCCATACCGGCGCGACGTCAACATGGTCTTCCAGTCATATTCGCTGTTCCCGCATATGGACGTCTATGAAAACATTGAGTACGGACTGCGCCGCAAGAAGATCCCGCGCCAAGAACGGCGCAAGCGGATTGCTGATGTCGTCGGGCTCGCCCAACTCGACGACTACGTCTCGCGGCGTCCGAACCAGTTGTCCGGGGGCCAGCAGCAGCGCGTCGCGCTCGCTCGCGCTCTGGTCAATCGGCCGAAGGTACTGCTACTGGACGAACCACTCGCGGCGCTCGACGCGAAGCTTCGCGGTACTATGCAGGAGGAACTCCGCCGTATTCAGCGCGAGGTCGGTATCACGTTCGTTTTCGTCACCCATGACCAACAGGAGGCTTTTGCATTATCGGACCGGGTTGCGGTAATGCGCGCGGGCCGTCTGGAGCAGGCCGGTACGCCGCTGGAACTTTACAACAAGCCCGCCACTCGCTTCGTCGCCGATTTCGTAGGTCAGTCGAATTTCATCAGCGGACCGGTTTGCACCACCACGCGTTGCCTTCTCGAACTTGGTCAGGAAGGCGATCGCGTCTTTCTACCCGCTGAAACGCCCCGCACGACGGCCACGATTGTCGTTAGGCCGGAGCAAATCGCTTTGCATGCGGACCGGCCAGAATTGCAGGGTGAAAGCCTCTCCCGCCTCGCCGGGGTTGTGAGTGAAAACACGTTTCTGGGTTCGAAACACGTCCTCCGGATCAAGACATGTCTGCCGGAACCAATCCTAGTCGAAACCAGCCAAGGCGCTGCGAGTGCACTGGCGCCGGAACCGGGCCGTTCGCTCTGGCTCTCGTGGAGGTCCGGTGACGGCGCGCTGCTCGCCGACTGAAGCGCCAAGACCATTCCCCGATATCGTCGTGGACGCGCGCATGTGCATCCGCGATCCCTCCCGCTTTGTCTTCGAAGATGCAGATGCGGGCAAAAGCAAAGCCGGGGCAACCGGTTAACCGTCACTGAAACCTTAGAGGGACTCTCCATGACTGATAATCACAACGACATCCGCGTGCTTGCCTCTGCGGACTGGACCCGGCGCAATTTCTTGCGCCTGGCGGCCTTTGCCGGAGGGGTGGCCGCCTTGTCCATCAACGGAGTTGCTATCGCAGCCGACGAGGGGGATCTGGCCGAAAAGGCGCACATCCTCAAGGGTGATGCCGATCTGGGCGACACGCTATTCATCTATTCCTGGGCGGACTACGTCAACCCGGACGTGCTCGATGCCTTTTCCAAGGGCGCCGGTCCGCGCATCCAAGTCGCCACTTTTGATTCCGTCGAAGCGGCGATCGCAAAGCTGGAAATCGCCGGCGGCTCCGCCGGCTACGACATCGTTGTCGTTGGCGATGCCTATGTGGAACAGATGATCAATCGTAAGCTGATCCAGAAGCTAGATCATTCGAAACTTCCTAATCTTGGAAATTTGCGCGACGAATTCCACAAGCTACCGTTCGATCCCGGTAACCGGTACACGGTCATGAAGAATTTCGGCACGATCGGCATTCTCTATAACAACACCGTTATCAAAGAGCCGATCAAGAGTTGGGACGACTTTTTCCGGATTGGTGCCTCCGAGGTTGCGAGCCGCCGTCTCTCCGTCCTCAACGACCAGCCGAGTGTTCTCGGCCTCGTCTTCTGGCGCGAAGGCAAGGACTACAACACAGGTGACGAGAAGCGCCTGACCGAAGCCAAGGATGTATTGATGAAGGATCTCATCCCGCATTTGAAGGCTTTCGACGCGAATCCCGTCCAGGGCCTGCTTAACGGCGACTATGTGCTTAGCCAAGGCTATCTCGGTAGCTCGCGCCATATTTTCGAGCAGGATCCGGACAGCTACACGTGGGTTTATCCGGAACCGCAATGCGTGCTGTGGAGTGACCACTACGCGGTGCCCTCCGGTTCCAAGAACACTGCAGCCGCGCATGCTTTCATCAACTACATGCTGGATCCCGATGTTGCCGCGGCCGAAGTGGCTCATATCGGATACGACACTGGCGTGAAGGGCGTGATTGAGAAGCTGCCTGACGACCTCGTGCGCAAGGACATGATCGTATTTCCTGAAGGGGTCACCGAGCGTTTGGTCTACCAAAAGGTGGAAGGCTCCAATCCCACGCTGCGCATCCAGATCTTCAACGAGCTGAAGGCCGCGGCGGCGCGTAATTAGAGTGAGGTCAGCACGGGGCCCTTGTGGGTCGACCCAATACACGAACAGCACCAGCGTTCAGGCGATCTCGCCTGAACGCAGAATGTCCCGTCAGATGGCGGAATCGCCATCCGTCGTTTTCCAAGTAGTTTAAGGGAGACCCGCGAGTTGACCTCGATATCTGATCAGGCGAATGCATTGTCCGCCCCCGGAGGCCGGAAGGCAGCAAGCTTCGGCTTCGCCGTGGTGCTTCTGCCATTCTTGCTTTACGCCGTCTTTTTCATCGCGCCCGTGGTCCTGATCGCTATTCAGAGCGTCACGCCCTATGTGGTCGGCAGCAATGGAGGCCTTTCCGCAGCCGGGGGTATGACGTTCGACAATTACACTGGCGTCTTCTCTCAGACATTCCGCTCTGTCTTTGTCGACAGTCTGCGCTATGCGCTGACGGGGTCGCTCTTATGCCTTTTGATTGGATATCCGGTGGCCTATTTCATTAGTACTCGCTGCTCAGAACGGCTAAAGCCCTGGTTCCTGGTACTGGTCATCCTGCCATTCTGGACGAGTTACCTGCTTCGCATGCTGGGCTGGCGCATTCTTCTTGGCGCGAATGGCGATATTTCCGCGGTTCTCCAGAGCCTGAACCTGCTTCGCCCTGGCCAGGGCCTGCTCTTCACCCAAGCGGCAGTCCTGCTCGGGCTGGTCTACAATTTCCTCCCGGTAATGATCCTGCCGATCTATGTGTCGATAGAGCGTCTCTCGCGCGATCACCGGGATGCGAGCCGTGATCTCTACGCTCGACCCTGGCAAACCTTTCTTAGCATCACCCTGCCGCTCACTTATCCCGGTATCATGGCTGGCATGACCGTAGTCTTCATCATGATGACCGGTGACTACGTGACGCCGGAACTTATGGGCGGCGCGAAAGGCATGATGGTGGGAACACTGATCTATTCACAGTTCCTGCAGGGGGAAAACTGGCCGCTGGCCTCCGCCATGTCGCTCTCGCTGGTCTTCGTCCTAGTTGTCGCGGTGGTGGCGATGACCACCGTAGGGTCGGGGCTCCAGCGGGTTCCAACGCTTTGGAGAAAGGCTACCCGATGAGCAAGTTCGGCATACTCCCCGCAAAGTCTATCCTGCTTGGCGCGTGGTCGCTGACAGTCGTCTTCTTCCTGTTGCTGCCCATCGTGACGGTCCTGATATACTCATTCAACACTGGCAATTATTTGATCGCGTGGAAGGCAACGGGGTGGCGCTGGTACTGGCGCATTCTCGAGGACGGCAATATCCTCGCCACATTGCGTACCAGCCTAACCGTCGCAATTCTTTCAACGCTTCTCAGCATAGTCGTCGGAGGAATTAGCGGCCTGATTCTTGGGCGCCGGCCGGCGGCCATTGCCTACCCCCTGAGCCTGCTGTTGCTCACAATTATTTCCTTTCCCGAGATTGTGAAGGCGGTCGCCTATCTGATCTGGTTCGTCAAAATCGACTTGCAGATCGGAATCATGCGTATAGCCATATCTCATGCGCTCTTCGGCAGTGCCATAGTCGCGTTCATCGTCCGCGCGCGGCTTTCTGGAATGGATGGCAAGATTGAGGAGGCATCGGCCGATCTGGGCGCCACACCCATGATCACTTTCTTTACCGTGACGCTTCCGCTGCTCATGCCGGCTTTTCTGGTCGGTGGTCTTCTCGCCTTCACGCTGTCCTTCGACGACGTGATCGTCTCTTTGTTCGTTGGCACGGCCAACAGTACGACCTTGCCCGTCTATATTCTTGCTTCTGTTCGACAGGGCTTGAAGGGCGATATCGCTGCCGTCTCGGCTGTGATGTTCTGTCTCACGATACTCGCCTTCACTTGCGCGGGCATCTATCTCGCCCGCACCGGCGCATCCCGCCGAGACACCGTTCTGATGCTCGCGGGCCAGAACGATGCGCATGCCGGACAATAACCTTTTCGCAAAAGACTGGAGAAATACCGTGACCACCGAAAAACCCGTTGCCCTTGTAACTGGCGCAGCCTCCGGCATTGGAGCCGCCACGGCGAGCGATCTGCTTGGAAAGGGCTACATTACCTATGCGCTCGACAGGGACGGCGCGATGCTGTCCAACCTTGGACCCTCTGCCAACCTGCGATGCCTTACGGTGGACGTCGCGGACGAGGAGGCGCTGGCCGCGACTGTGCAGCAGGTGATTGAGGCGGAAGGGCGGCTTGACGCCGTCGCTGCGGTGGCCGGCGTCAGCCTGACGGCGTCACTGACGGAAACACGATCTGAGGATTGGGACGCCGTGCAGCGGGTCAACCTGCGCGCCGTCTATTTGTTGGGGAGGCTGACGGCACCGCATTTGGAAGCAAGCGGCGCTGGCTCATTCGTAGCCGTGGCTTCCGAACTCGGCACCGTCGGCCAACTCGGCCTTGCAGCCTACGGCGCCGCCAAAGCTGGCGTGATCAATCTGGTGCGGGTTATGGCGCTGGAATACGCGACCCGCGGTGTGCGCTTCAATGCGGTAGCGCCCGGCGGCGTCGACACGCCGATGATGGAGAGAGAACAGAAGCGGCTCGGCCTGACGGTTGAAGAGGCCGCGCGCAACATTCCGATGGCCCGCCTTGCCCGGCCATCCGAGATCGCGTCAGTCGTCGCCTTCCTCCTCGGACCCCAAGCATCCTTTGTCACCGGTGCAACGTTCGTGGCCGACGGCGGATACACCGCGCGATAATCGCAGGGCGTGCCGTTGGAAGGCACGCCTGCCATAAGAGGAAGGAATTTGCGCATGGACGCAGTTATTCAAAATGGAACGGTGGTGACGGCGAGCGATATGTTTCTTGCCGATGTCGCGACCAGAGACGGGAAAATCACGGCGATTGCTGACCGAATCAAAGCGCCGCCGGATGTGCGTGTCATCGATGCGCGTGGCATGCTGGTCATGCCAGGGGGCGTGGATGTCCATACGCACCTTCAGACGCCAGGACTGCTAGCTGATACCGCCGATGACTTCTTCACGGGAACCGTGGCCGCGGCGCACGGGGGCACGACGAGTATCGTTAATTTCTGCCCACAGGTCCGCGGACAGGGTCTTCTGGCTTCGCTGGCCGAACATCGCCGGCTCGCCGACCCGAAAGCGGTCATCGATTTCGCACTCCATAGCATCGTTGCCGATCCGTCGGAGAATACCTTGTCCGAACTTGGCGCTCTGCCAGCCGAGGGCGTGACCAGTTTCAAGCTGTTCATGGCCTACAAGGGTGACACGATGGTAGATGACGGTACCATGATCCGGGTGTTCGACGAAGCGGCGCGGCGCGGGGTCGTCGTCATGGTTCACGCGGAAAATGGCGATGCGGTAGAATTCCTGCGTGATCGCTTTGCCGCCGAGGGCAAGTTTTCGCCCCGTTATCATGCGCTCAGCCGCCCCCCACGCGTCGAGGCCGAGGCGACCAATCGCGCAATTGCGCTGGCGGAGATCGCCGGCGCGCCGCTTTATATTGTTCATGTCAGCTGTGCGGAAGCCCTGGAAGAAGTGCGGCGCGGGCGGGCACGCAACGTCAATGTGCGGGCGGAAACCTGTAGCCACTATCTTCATATTACCGAGGAGGTTTTCGATCAGCCGGGTTTCGAGGGCGGCAAGTACATCTACACGCCGCCTCCGCGCGCCGTCGGCCAGCCGGATATTCTCTGGGAGGCATTGAAATGTGGGGACCTGCAGGTCGTTTCGTCCGATCACGGGCCTTTCATGTTCAAGGGCGGCAAGGACATCGGCAAGGACGATTTCCGCCTGATTCCCAATGGGGCTCCGGGTATCGAAGAGCGCATGGCGCTTGTCTGGCAGGGTGTGGTGCGAGGCTTGCTGACCCCGAGCCGTTTCGTCGATATCGTCTCGACTACGCCGGCAAAACTGTTCGGCCTCTACCCCGCTAAGGGCACGATCGCGATCGGCACCGATGCGGATATCGTGGTGTGGGATCCAGCCATTGAGCACCGGCTCAGCGTGGAGTCGCTTCATTCGGCGGTTGACTACACGATGTACGAGGGCAAGCTGATCAGGGGCGGGGTCCACACGGTCCTGTCACGTGGGGACGTCATCATTGAGAACGGAATGTTCAGGGGCGCGCCTGGGCGAGGCCGCTATATCATGCGCCAGCCCGCCAGCAGGGGCGCGGCGAGCGGTTAGCTTCAGGAACCTGTGTTTCACCGTCCGCCAAAAGCTGGGGCTGCTGGTGGCCGCGCCAGCGTATCGCGATGAATGTCGCGTAGCGCCACGAGCATTTCATGCGCGACCGATTGCTCCAGCGGCAGGAAACGATCAATCATGAAGGAGCAATTGAAGACATAGGAGACCTCGCCGTCCCGATCGAAGATGGGCAGGGCGATCGCCATGATGCCTTCGGTGAATTCACCTTTGCTGACGGCATAACCTCGGCGTCGGGTTGCTTCGATGCCCTCGCGCACATCTTCTTCTGTTAGGGGGCTGCGCGAGGTGTAACGGGTTGGCTGCCAGTTTTTGAACCAGGCATCGATACGCTCTGGTGACTGCCACGCTAGGTACGCCCGCATTTGCGCACATGCGTCACGCGGAAAGCGATGCCCCACAGGGAATGACAGTTCCATACTGGTTGGGCCGTTGAATTTGTCGATAACGATGTATGTGCCGTCATTCATTGGCTGGGTCAGAAGGCAGGGTATATCCACACGGTGAACAAGCGCGGTGAGATTACGGCGGACCGCATCCAGGACCGGTGAATTGAGTAAGCTGGAAGCGCTGGTGAAAATGCCGGAATGCAAGCGGTAGGTTTTAGAACGCTTATCGTATTTTAGCCATTCGAAATGCACCAGTGTCTTGAGAATGGAATGGCAGTGGGTTTTTGAAATACCGAGCGCGGCGACGATTTCCGCCAAGGAGGCTTCGTGCGGCGCTGTTCCGTTCAAGTACTGGAGTATGGCAATAGTGTTTTCCAGCGCGGGCACCAATCCTGGCCCGCGGCGCGAGGGTTGCTCGGCGATATGCGGGCGTAGCAACCAGTGCTCGCCATCATGAAGCAGCTCGGCACCCGACGAGCGGGTGTCTTCTTTGGAATCAGGCATTTCGCTTCGTTCTCCATAAGGAACGACTTCCTTCGCATTAGTACATTTCGGATTCAAGCCAATGCGCGAAAATTTTTCATTTGGAGCCGTTCGGCGGCAAATCTAATAAGATAGTCAACTCCAAAAATAGAGTAGCCTGCATTTAATTGCGAACGTTACAATGATGTAGTGGGATGATGCGAGGAGCGAAAAGTTGCTGAAATCCGGAACGGAACTTTTAATGATCCCAGGGCCGACAACACTGCCTGGTGCCGTCGTTCAGGCACTGTCACGGCCTGCGACCGATATCTATCATGGCCCGCTGCACGATGTTTCGCTGGACTGCCTACAAGGTCTCTCAGAGCTGTTCGGCACCAGTGAGCGTCCCTATATTTTTACAGCCAACGGTCACGGTGGTTGGGAGGCGGCGCTTTGCAACACGCTCAGCCGTGGAGACCGCGTCCTGGCACTTGAATCCGGTCTTTTTGCTCCTCATTGGGCTGAGACCGCGCAGAAGCTTGGACTCAGCATCGAGATTCTTCCGGGGAGTTGGAGGCGAGCGGTCGACTGCGAAGCCCTGAAGGATCGGCTTCGGGCCGACACCAACGGTAGCATCCGCGCGATCCTTACAACGCAAGTTGACACCGCGACGGGTGTCCTCAACGATATTCCGGCGATCCGCGGCGCACTCGACAGCGCCGGCCATGACGGGCTGCTGATGGTGGACTGCATCGCCTCGTTGGGGGCTACGAATTTTCAATTTGATGCTTGGAAAGTAGACGTTGCGGTGGCGGCTTCTCAAAAGGCGCTTATGTCTCCGCCCGGGCTCGCTTTCCATGCCGTAAGCCCGAAAGCGCGCAAGGCACATCTCATGGCCGGTCTTCGAACGAGCTACTGGGACTGGTCGCTGCGCGACCGCGCTGACCATTACTTTTGGCATTCCGGCACGCCGCCCGTCAGTTTATTGTTTGGGTTTCAAGCGGCAATCCGGTTGATCCGGGAAGAGGGACTAACAACGGTAATTGCCCGCCACGCTGCGCTCGCCAAGGCGGCGCGCGCAGCGGTGGATCGTTGGAGCTTAACGGGAGGCGTTGAACTGAACGTGTTGACGCCCAGTGAACAGGCTACGGCCGTAACCGTCATGCGCGTGCCTGACGGCACGGCGCGGCCTCTTGTCGACTACTGCAAACAAACGTTTGGCGTCCTTTTCGGTGAGGGTATCGGTGCCTTGGAAGGCATGGCAGTTCGGATCGGACACATGGGTCATGTCGGTGCACCGCAGCTTATAGGCGCCTTGGGGTGTCTTGAACTTGGCATGCGCGCCATTGGCGTTGCCTACAGACCCAGCGGCATTGAGGCGGCGCTTGTCGAGCTTGAAGGCCTCTCCAGGCAGAAACCGCATCCGGCTGCCGTTCCGATTGTAGAAATTGCAACTCAGAAGAGAGGGGTTCTATAATGAAGAAGTATTTGGTCCCGGTGCTGCTTTGCGCGGCATTTTTCCATGCCAGTGCGGCACCGGCCGCCGAACAGCCAGCTATGCCCGATCGCATAGCGACCGCAAAGAAGGTACGCATTGCCGTTAACGCCGGGTTTCCGCCAATGGAGATGCGCGATCCAACGAGCAACGAGCTCATTGGCTTCGATATCGATTTCGGCAATGCAATCGCAGCCGAACTCGGGCTTGAAACGGAATGGGTTGATGGAGCGTTCGAGCAAATGATACCAGCGCTCGTGTCAAAACGGGTTAACTTGGTAATGAGCGGCATCTCCGACCTCCCGGAGCGACGGGCGACCGCCGACTTCATCGACTACCTGAAGTCAGGGACTCAAATATACGCAATGACAGAGGGGCCGCTCTCAGTGCCTTCCGACCTGTGCGGCTATACTGCGACGGTCAGTCTGGGAACGTCTATGCCGGACGACCTAAAGAAATGGGCCCAGAAGACCTGTGACGATAATGGCAGGCCGCCGTTGAAGATCATTCTCGACAACAATCTCGGCCAGCAGATTATTAATCTTAAGCAAGGACGGGCTCAAGCCGCGGTGCAGTCCTTAGAGGGTATTGATCTGATCATCGAACAGGAGAAGGGGGCTATGAAGCTGGTCGGTGAACCAATTCATGTCACCTTCCAAGGCATCGCCTTCCGCAAGGAAGACACGGTGCTTCGCGACGCTTTCTTTTGGGCCGCCAAGCGCAAGTTTGAGGACGGCACATATGCGAACCTTCTTGAGAAGTGGAAGCTGACCACAGCCGCCTATCCGACACCAACAATCAATAAAGATCCGGAGTGACGACCGTGACCACGCAACATCGTAGCCTAGGAGCGGTTGATGCTGGGTCAGCCCCCTTTCCGACTCTTGATATCGCCCAAGTCGTTCGTATCAGACGGTTCCGTCCGCTACGATTGTTGATGGGCGCACTCGCCATTGCCTTTGTGGTATTCGTTGTCAAGGCCTTTGCGAATGCAAAGATCGACTGGAGCGTCGTAAGGGAGTACCTTTTCGCACGAATTACGTTCTTCGGCCTTGGTCTCACAATTCTGATGACTGTGGTTGCCATGATGATCGGATTGTCGGTCGCGGTGTTGCTTGCCGTCGGGTTTGGTTCTCAAAATCCCGTCAACCGTTGGATCTGCAAGTCGTATGTCTGGCTTTTTCGCGGAACACCGCAGCTCCTCCAATTGCTGCTGTGGTACAACCTAGCCCTAGTGTTTCCGGTGTTGGGCTTTCCAGGGTTCGGTTCATGCCAGACCGTCGATCTGATGGGGCCCTTCGCCGCAGCCGCTATTGGTCTCGGTCTCAATGCGGGTGCTTACATGTCAGAGATCATTCGTTCGGGGCTACTCTCAGTGGACACTGGACAGTATGAAGCGGCCAAAGCAATTGGCATGACCCGAAGCAAGGCCCTAAGGAAGGTCATCTTCCCTCAGGCAATGCGCGTCATCATCCCTCCACTCGGGAACGAATTCATCGGACTGACGAAAAATACGTCGCTTGCGAGTATCGTTGGCTTTGGTGAGCTGATCTTCGTCATGCAGTCGATCTATTTTTACAATTTCAAGGTGATCGAAATGCTGCTCGTGGCGGCGTTCTGGTATCTCGTAGTTACGTCGATCTTGTCGGTTGGGCAGTACCAGCTGGAAAGGCGGTTCGGGCGTGGCTTCAGCAGGGGAGGGAGGCATTGAACATCGTTTCAGCGGCAAACCTTGCGAAGAGCTTCGGAGCGTTCGAAGTTCTCAATGGCATCAATCTTGATATTGCCAAAGGGGAGGTGGTTTGCATCATTGGTCCCTCAGGTTCGGGCAAGACAACATTCCTAAGGTGCATCAACCAGCTGGAGGCTATCAGCAGCGGCGCGCTTTGGGTAAACGGTGAGCTTGCAGGCTACCGCGTTGTCGGAGAACGCATCCTGCCGCTCGACGAGCACGAGATTGCTCTCCAGCGCCGCGCGACGGGGATGGTCTTCCAACGCTTCAACCTCTTCTCTCATCTGACCGCCGAGCAGAACGTTGCTCTCGGGCCGGTCGAAGTGTTAGGACAGGTTCCGGCCCAGGCAGCTGCAACAGCCAAGGACCTTCTCACCCGCGTGGGTCTCGGCCATAAATTCAATTCCTATCCATCCGAGCTCTCCGGCGGACAGCAGCAGCGGGTGGCGATCGCCAGGGCGATGGCGATGAACCCCCAAGTTCTTTTGTTTGACGAGCCCACTTCCGCACTTGACCCGGAACTGGTGGGTGAGGTCCTCAAAGTCATGAAGGAGGTAGCAATGACTGGGATCACCATGGTCGTTGCGACCCACGAGTTGAATTTTGCCCGGGAAGTATCGGATCGGGTAGTCATCATGGCAGATGGCCGGATCCTTGAATCCGGTTCGCCGGAGCAGATACTCACTAGCCCCCAGGAGCCACGCCTAAAGACCTTCCTGAGTGCCATCAGCGGAACGCGTGCCACGAGTGGAGACTTAGATGCGCAATCAACGTAAATTCTATATCAACGGACAATGGGTGGAACCTGTTAAGTCCCGCGACCTCGAAGTGATTAATCCCGCGACGGAAAAGCCGATTGCGGTCATCTCCATGGGGTCATCCGCCGATATCGACCGCGCCGTTGCCGCCGCCAAGGCCGCTTTCCCAAGCTATAGCCGGACCTCGCTTGCCGAGCGCATCGCACTGCTCGAAAAGTTGCTCGCCATCTACAAGCGCCGCTACGACGAGATGGCGCGCACCATCACGCTGGAACTCGGCGCGCCGATCACTATGAGCACCGAGCAGCAGGCGGATGTCGGACTGGGACATCTGCAGGCCTTCATCGACGGACTGAAGCGGCTGAAGGCCCGCGAAGTGCTGCCGAACGGTGACGTCGTGCGTCGCGAGCCGATCGGCGTCTGCGGGCTGATCACGCCGTGGAACTGGCCGATCAACCAAATTGCGCTCAAGGTCGTGCCGGCGCTGGCGACGGGTTGCACCTGCATCCTGAAACCGTCGGAGTTCACACCGCTCAACGCGCTCCTCTATGCCGAGATGGTCGAGGAGGCCGGTTTCCCGGCGGGCGTCTTCAACCTCGTCAATGGTGACGGCATCGAATGCGGTTCCACCCTTTCGAAGCACAAGGACATCGACATGATGTCCTTCACCGGCTCGACCCGCGCCGGCATCGCGGTCAGCAAGGACGCGGCCGATACGGTCAAGCGCGTGACGCTGGAACTCGGCGGCAAATCGCCGAACCTTGTTTTCGAGGATGCCGATCTGGAAGATCGTGTCGTGGCGAGCGTGCACGAGTGCTTCAACAATTCCGGCCAGTCCTGCAATGCGCCGACCCGCATGCTTGTGCAGCGTTCGGTCTATGACAAGGTGGTGGAGATTGTCGAGAAGGCCGGCAAGGAAACTGCAGTCGGTAACCCCGAGGAGGAGGGCAGCCATATCGGGCCGCTCGTTTCCGATATCCAGTTTGGTCGGGTGCAGGCATTGATCGAGGCCGGCGTTGCCGAAGGTGCTCGCATACTGGTCGGCGGCCCCGGCAAGCCGAAAGGGTTCGAGACCGGCTATTTCGTCCGTCCGACGATCTTTGCCGATGTTAACAATGACATGCGCATCGCCCGCGAAGAGATTTTCGGGCCGGTGCTGGCGATCATTCCCTTCGATACCGAGGAGGAAGCGATCGCGATCGCCAACGACACGGTCTATGGCCTAGCCGCCTATCTCCAGACGGGGAATGCCGAGCGTGCCGAGCGCGTGGCGGCGCGGCTCAGGGCCGGCATGGTGCATATCAATGGCGGGCCACACCGCTACGGTAGTCCCTTCGGCGGCTTCAAGCGATCCGGCAATGGCCGCGAAGGGGGCACCTTTGGGCTGGATGATTTTCTCGAAATCAAGACCATCCACCATCCATCAGAAATGTAACTCCCTCGCAGTCTGTCATTCGGCGTGGAATAAGGACCCCTTGCTAGGGGTTATCGGCATCCAAACGGGACCCCTTATTAGAGGGTAACATGACCTTCGGTTTTCAATCGGAGGTTATCTATTTGGATGCTTGTAGTGGAGACGATTTCAAAGATACGTCGGCTTGCGCGTGTGCAAGGTAGATCGATCAAAGCGATCTGCCGTGAGTTGGGCATATCGCGGAAAGTTGTGCGGAAGGTTCTGCGCAGTGAAGAGGCGGAGTTCAAATACGAGCGGTCCCGTCAGCCTCAACCAAAGCTGGGTCCCTGGCGGGATCATCTCGATGGAATGCTGCTGGCCAATGAAGCCAAGCCGTCGCGTGAACGGTTGACGCTGATCCGGATATTCGAGGATTTGCGCGATCTGGGCTACGATGGTGGTTATGACACGGTCCGGCGCTACGCCCGCACCTGGGCGAAGCAGCACGGATCCGTGACAGCGGAAGCCTACGTACCCCTTTACTACGCACCGGGCGAAGGTGTTGTGACGTTAACTGGGCTGCAGTTGCCTGCCTGACGGTTTGGGCGTAAATTTTGGCGATGCAGACATCAGATATCATCTTCAAGCGTCACCGTTTT
>NZ_JABXGB010000042.1:0-23258 GCF_022627935.1 Ochrobactrum sp. C6C9
CCTCAGGATGAGGGACGTGCGTAGCGACAAGTAGACCTGAAATCATCGCGCTCAAAACAAAACCGCACCGGAATTGCTTCCGGCGCGGTTTCGAGCTTCGCCAGCCCCCGCAAAGGCGAAACATCAGGCGTATTTTGGTTATGGTGAGCCGAAAATGGTGGAGTTTGAGAACCGGCGCGCAGCGTACTTAAAGGTACGTGAGCACCGGAAGCGCAAAACAACGCCATTTGCAGGCCGCCAGAGCCGAAATATCAACGCTTCTGGTTGTAGACGTCGATGCAGACGGCACCCAGCAGCACGATCCCCTTGATGACCTGCTGATAGTCGATGCCGATGCCGAGGATCGACATGCCGTTGTTCATGACGCCCATGATGAGCGCGCCGATCACCGCACCCGTCACGCGACCGACGCCGCCATAGGCCGATGCGCCGCCGATGAAGCAGGCCGCGATCACGTCCAGCTCGAAACCGATGCCCGCCTTCGGCGTTGCCGTATTGAGACGCGCTGCGAAGACCAGACCGGCCAGCGCCGCCAGCACGCCCATATTGACGAAGGCGAGAAAGGTCAGCCGTTCGGTCTTCACGCCGGAAAGCTTGGCCGCATGGCGGTTGCCGCCGACCGCATAGATTTGGCGACCGATCACCGTGCGGTTGGTGAGGAACGCATAGGCTGCAATCAGCACCGCCATGATGATCAGCACGTTCGGCAAGCCGCGATGCATCGAAATCAAGAGCGACAGATAGGCAATCGCCGCAAAGAACAGAATGTTCTTGATGACGAACAGGCTGAACGGCTCCGTTTCCACCTCATGGGCGATGTGGCGGGCACGGGATTTGGCATTCTGCCAGATCATGAAGCCGGCCAAAAGCACGCCGATGATCAGCGAGGTGAGATAGACGCCGCCTGCCGTGGTGCCGATGATTTCGGGAATAAAGCCCGACGAAAGTTTCTGGAACACGACCGGGAACGGGCCGACCGACTGGCCGCCGAGCACGGCCAGCATCAGGCCCTTGAACACCAGCATGCCCGCCAGCGTCACGATGAAGGACGGTATGTTGAAATAGGCGACCCAGAAACCCTGCAACGCGCCGATCAGCCCGCCGACCAGCAGGCAGAGAATGGCGGCAATCGGGAAAGGCACGCCCCATTTCACCATCATCACCGCGGCCAGCGCGCCGATGAAACCGCAGACCGAGCCGACCGACAGGTCGATATGACCGGTCACGATGATGAGCAGCATACCGAGCGCCATGATGACGATATAGCTGTTCTGCAACACCAGATTGGTCAGGTTCAGCGGCTTCATCAGCACGCCGCCGGTGACGATCTGGAAGAAGATCATGATCGCGACGAGCGAGAGCAGCATCCCGGATTCGCGCAGATTGTTCTTGAGATAACGCCCCACACTACTGGTCTGGCTGCTTCCGATGATAGTCTCGCTCATTGCCGTTTTCCCTTATTCCGCATGATGGCGCGCATGATGTTTTCCTGCGTGGCTTCCTCGCCGGCGACTTCGCCGACGAAAGCGCCTTCATGCATGACGACGATGCGGTCGCAGATGCCGATCAGTTCCGGCATTTCCGAAGAAATGACGACCACGCCCTTGCCGCTCTCCGCCAGTGAATTGATGATGGTGTAAATGTCGTATTTCGCGCCGACATCGATGCCGCGCGTCGGTTCGTCGAGGATGAGCACATCCGGCCCGGTGAACAGCCATTTCGACAGCACCACCTTCTGCTGGTTGCCGCCGGAAAGCGTGCCCGTCTGCTGGAAGACATTGTGGCTGCGAATGCTCATCTGGTTGCGATAATCGCCGGCGACCTTCATTTCGCGAATATCGTCGATGACGCCCTTCGGGCTGACGCCGCGCAAATTGGCCAGCGAGATGTTGCGCGAAATGTTTTCGCCGAGCACGAGGCCGAGCTTCTTGCGATCCTCGGTCACATAGGCAAGCCCGGACTTGATCGCCCGCGCCACCGTGGAAATATCCGCCGCCTTGCCGTTGATGCGGGCCTCGCCGGTGATATTCGTGCCCCAGGAGCGCCCGAACAGGCTCATGGCGAATTCGGTGCGGCCCGCGCCCATCAGGCCTGCAATGCCGACGATTTCGCCCGCCTTGACCTGGAACGACACGTTCTTGACCGAATGGCGCTCCGGATGCAGCGGATGATAGACCGACCAGTTGTCGACCTCCAAAATCACATCGCCGATCTTCGGCTCGCGCTTCGGATAGCGACTTTCCAGATCACGATCGACCATCTTGCGGATGATATCGTCTTCCTCGACCTCGCCTGCATGACAATCGAGCGTCGCCACGGCTTTGCCGTCGCGCAGCACGGTGATCTTGTCGGCGACTTCGCGAATTTCATTGAGCTTGTGCGAAATCAGGATCGACGTGATGCCCTGCGCGCGAAACTCTTTCAGGAGCGTCAGAAGCGCTGCACTGTCGGTCTCGTTCAGGCTGGCCGTTGGCTCGTCGAGGATCAGCAAGCGTACGCGCTTCGACAGCGCCTTGGCGATTTCCACCAGCTGCTGCTTGCCGACGCCGATATCGGTGATCAGCGTGTCGGGCGATTCCGACAAGCCAACCTTTTTCAAAAGTTCCCGCGTGCGCATATGCACCGCACTGCGGTCGATGACGCCATGGCTCGCCGGTGGATTGACCAGAAAAATATTCTCCGCAATCGACATCAGCGGGATCAGCGCCAGTTCCTGATGGATGATGACAATGCCGAGCGCTTCGGAATCGTTGATGTCGCGAAACTGTCGTTCTTCCCCGTCGAAGAAAATCGAGCCTTCATAGCTGCCATGGGGATAAACGCCCGACAGCACCTTCATGAGTGTGGATTTGCCAGCGCCGTTTTCGCCGACAAATGCGTGAATTTCCCCCGGCATGACCGTGAAATTGACGTCGCTCAACGCCTTCACGACCCCGAAGGATTTGCTGATGCCGCGCATTTCAAGAATAGGTTTGCCAGCCGCATTCAGCTGGCCGCCCTGCTCCTCAAGCGGGACAGGATTGGCTACATTCATCGCTCACTCCCGATAGAGCGCCCCGCATCCCTCCGGATGCTGACCTCGACGCTCCAAACCCTGTTGCCTGCCCATCCGAAGAACCGTCCGGTTGCTTCATGCGATGCCGCAGGTTTTCCGAATGCCATTGCGCACAGGCGAAAGCCTTCTTTCAAAGCACAGCCTAAAAAAGACAACGCTGTCAATCTAGCAGCCTACCCCAGTTCAAAACTGAGGTAAGCCTGGGATTGAGGCAATGGCATTACAGAAATTCGATGCTGTTTCGGACGAAGCCGGAAAACTACCGGATTTTCGGCCCGAAACCGCGCATATGCAAGAGGCGGTGTCGGGCGTGCTGGACGGCACGCCGACACACCCTGTCAGGACCAGATTACTTGATCTGGTCTTCCTTGTAGTAACCGCTGTCGACCAGGACTTCTTTCCAGTTCGACTTGTCGACGATCACCGGCTTCAGCAGGTAAGCCGGGACAACCTTGACGCCATTGTTATAGGTCTTAGTGTCGTTGACTTCCGGTTCCTTGCCGCTCATCAGCGCATCGACCATATCGACCGTGACCTTGGCCAGTTCGCGGGTGTCCTTGAAGATCGTCGCGGTCTGTTCACCGGCGAGGATCGACTTGACCGAAGGCACTTCGGCGTCCTGACCGGAAACGATCGGCATCGGCATGTCGCCGCTGCCATAGCCGACGCCCTTCAGCGACGACAGGATGCCGATGGAGATGCCGTCATAAGGCGACAGAACTGCATCGACGCGCTTGTCTGAATAGTAAGCGGACAGGATGGAGTCCATACGGGCCTGAGCCGTTGCGCCGTCCCAGCGCAGCGTTGCAACCTTGTCCATGCCGGTCTGGCCGCTGGCGACCACAACCTTGCCGCTGTCGATGTAAGGCTGGAACACGGACATTGCGCCATTGTAGAAGAAGTAGGCATTGTTATCGTCCGGCGAGCCGCCGAAGAGTTCGATATTGAACGGGCCCGGCTTGTTCTTCAGGTCGAGTGCCTTTTCAATCGACTGTGCCTGCAACACGCCGACCTGGAAATTGTCGAAGGTCGCATAGTAATCGACATTCGGCGTGTCACGGATCAGACGGTCATAGGCGATAACCTTGATGCCTGCGTCGTGCGCCTTGGCCAGCACGTCGGACAGCGTGGTGCCGTCGATGGATGCAACGACGAGAACCTTGGCGCCCTTGGTCACCATGTTTTCGATCTGCGCCAGCTGGTTCGGCACATCGTCTTCAGCATACTGAAGATCGGTCTGATAACCGCGTTCCTTCAGAACCTTGACCATGTTGTCGCCATCGGCGATCCAGCGCGCCGACGACTTCGTTGGCATGGCAACCGCCACAAGACCCTTGTCTTCGGCGCGGGCCATGCCCGTGAAGGCAAGCGCGGCCATCGCGACTGCCAGGGTTAGAGTTTTCATACCTGCCATTGTTACACTCCCAAAAATTGGGACAGGCTTCGCCTCGAAACCTGCCGTTCTCCCAAACTCCCGCGCCCCGCCCAAGTTGTTGGCCTGCAGATTGCGGAATGCCTCCAAGTCCATTTCTGAACAAGGGTTTAACCCCTCTTCAAAAATGCCTAAACCCTAACAAATTGCGCGCCTCCTTCAGCCCGCAACTGCCTCCCATGCAGCCACAGCGCGCCGGGCGCGCTCGCGCACATCGGCCACGGTGAAACCAGCCTTGTAAAGGCTCGATCCAAGGCCGAAGCAGCTCACGCCAGCCGCGACATAGGTTGCGAAATCGCTTTCCGAAACGCCGCCCACAGCGCCAAACGGAACATCCTTCGGCAAGACGGCGGAAACCGCCTTGATCCCATCTGCGCCCAGCACGCTGGCCGGGAAAAATTTCAGTGCCGATGCGCCTGCGCGGATCGCCGAAAAGGCTTCCGTCGGTGTGAACACGCCCGGCATCGTCACCATGCCATGGCCGCTTGCGCGGCGAATGACGTCCGGCTCGACATTGGGGCTGACCATCAGCCTGCCGCCAACATCGTGCAGCCGGTCCACATCCTCGACGCTCAACACAGTGCCCGCACCGATCAGCACATTGGCCGGTGCAAGCTTTGCAGCCTTGCCAATCGACACGAACGGGTCCGGCGAATTGAGCGGGATTTCGATGGCTTCAAAACCCGTCTCAATCAGCGCTTCGACGATTGCTTCGGTTTCTTCGGTACGAATGCCGCGCAGGATCGCGACCAGCGGATAGCGCAGCTTTGGCCATGCAACACGCGCGCTCATTGTAAAACTCCCGCAAAAGCGTGTCTTGCCGCCATGAACAGACCGTCGCGCACCAGTTCGTCCGCCTCGATGCGCTTGACGGCCAGCCCGGCAATGTCAAGCGCGCTGGCATAAAGCGCACCCATCATGCCATCGGACAAAAGCAGCACCTGCTGCGGCTTGCCATAAAGCGTGCGTCCGCCTGCAACTTCCAGCCCGATCAACAGGCCGGAAAGCCGCGCCAGCTGGTCGGTCGGCTTGCGGTCATGCACAAGCCAGCCCGCGCGAACCGAAAACAGCGCATTGGCGATCAGTTCAGGCGTTTCGAGCGAGGCCTTCACACCTGCCGCGAAAGCCGCGCCGTGCGGGTCAACCGCGCCTGCACCTTCCAGCGCCCCGGCCAGCACCGACTTGTCTTTCAAAAGCGCGAACAATTCGCCCGTCATGAAAGTCCGGTAATCGGCAAGACCACCATCGGCGATCCGCACCCATTTGGCGTGGGTGCCGGGCATGACGACCACCGCATCACGCGTGCCGCCATGCACGAGGCCAAGCAGTTTGGTTTCCTCGCCACGCATCACGTCCGGCGCCGCCTCATCCCGCCGCGCAACGCCCGGCAGCATGATGACGTGACGGCGCGCAGGCACGCGCACCGCAGCCCTGACGATGCCGTCCAGCCCGGCAGGCAGGCTCATATAGGGCGCTTCGATCCAGCCGGTGCGCGATCCGGCCATGCCGCAGATCACCACAGGCAGATCGTCGGGCGCATCGAGCGTAGCCAGATGCCGTTCAAGCGTTGGCTCGAAACCGGCTTCCTTCGCCCGCAGCAGACCGTCATCGCCGCGGCTTTCGCCCAGCACGGCACCGTCCGCATCCAGCGTCCAGAGCCGCAACCGGGTTGTGCCCCAGTCGGCGACGGCTGCAAACGGCTTTTTATCGAGAGCCATCCGAACAAGCCTTAGTGGTTGTCGCGCGGCAGGCCACGCGTATGCGCGATGTCCTGATACTTGATCGCGTTTTCCAGAACCGCGCCGGTTTCCATCTGGCCGACAACGGCGCGCTGGATTTCCTGCCACGGCGTCTGGCTTTCCGGATATTTGTAGCCGCCAGCGGCTTCCAGGGCCTTGCGGCGTTCGGCCAGTTCCTCATCCGAAATCAGGATATCCGCCGTGCCGCGACCGAGATCGATGCGCACACGGTCGCCGGTGCGCAGGATGGCCAGACCGCCGCCAGCGGCAGCTTCCGGCGAAGCGTTGAGGATCGACGGCGAACCCGACGTGCCCGACTGGCGACCGTCGCCGATGCATGGCAGCGAGCTGATGCCCTTCTTCAAGAGATAATCCGGCGCGCGCATATTGACGACTTCGGCAGCGCCCGGATAGCCGATCGGGCCTGCACCGCGCATGAACAGCACGGTATGCTCGTCGATTTCCAGCGACGGATCGTCGATGCGGTGGTGGTAATCTTCCGGTCCGTCGAACACGACCGCCTTGCCCTCGAAGGCATTCGGGTCTTTCGTGTCGGAGAGGTAGCGATTGCGGAACTCGTCCGAAATAACGCTGAGCTTCATGATCGCAGACGAGAACAGATTGCCGCGCAGCACGCGGAAACCGGCATGTTTCTTCAGCGGCTGATCATAGGTCTTGATGACATTGCCGTCTTCAATGGTAGCGTTCTTGCAGTTTTCGCCAATGGTTTTGCCGTTGACCGTCAGCGCATTCTCGTTGATGAGGCCCTGCCCCATAAGCTGGTTGACGACCGCTGGCACACCACCGGCATGGTAATAATCTTCGCCGAGATATTCGCCCGCCGGCTGGAGATTGACCAGAAGCGGAATTTCCTCGCCATATTTCTGCCAGTCATCGACCGTCAGCTCCACGCCGACATGGCGGGCGAGCGCGTTCAGATGGATCGGCGCATTGGTCGAGCCGCCAATGGCGGAATTGACACGGATGGCATTGACGAATGCATCCTTGGTCAGAATGTCGGACGGCTTGAGGTCTTCATAGACCATTTCAACGATACGGCGGCCCGTCAGATAGGCCACTTCCTGCCGGTCGCGGTAAGGGGCCGGAATGGCAGCGGAACCGGGAAGCTGCATGCCGAGCGCTTCGGCCAGAGAGTTCATGGTCGTGGCCGTGCCCATCGTGTTGCAATAGCCAGTGGACGGTGCCGAGGACGCAACCAGCTTCACAAAGCCCTGATAATCGATCTCGCCCTTCGCCAGAAGTTCACGCGCCTTCCAGACGATGGTGCCCGAACCGGTGCGCTCGCCACGGAACCAGCCATTGAGCATCGGACCGACCGACAGCGCAATCGCCGGAATATTGACCGTTGCCGCAGCCATGAGGCAGGCCGGCGTGGTCTTGTCGCAACCGATGGTGAGCACAACGCCGTCGAGCGGATAGCCGTAGAGCACTTCCACGAGGCCGAGATAGGCAAGGTTGCGGTCGAGACCGGCGGTCGGACGCTTGCCGGTTTCCTGAATCGGATGCACCGGGAATTCGATGACGATGCCGCCCGCTTCACGCACGCCTTCGCGAACGCGATTGGCCAGTTCCAGATGGTGACGATTGCAGGGCGACAGGTCCGAACCGGTCTGCGCGATGCCGATGATCGGACGGCCCGACTGCAATTCTTCCTGGCTCAAGCCGTAATTCATGTAGCGTTCGAGATAGAGCGCCGTCATGTCGACATTGTCCGGATTGTCGAACCATGCACGCGAGCGGAACTTTGGCGTTTTCGGAGTGACGGGCTTGTTCATGTCTTTGTCCTGCTGGGTAAGAGGCCGCGAACGACCCCGTTTCCTAATCTACAAATGCTTCGACCGCGTGGCGCTTTCCGAACAGGAACGCATCGGCCACATGAGTCAGGGGAGCGAGATCGACATCCGAACGCCCCTCACCGATCAATTGCACAAAACGCTTGTAAAGGCGCTGATATTCGCGATCCGGCTCGGCCATTTTTTCATCGCCCGCAATGGTCAGGCGGCTGCCGCCATGGCTGAGCAGAACCGTGCCCTTGTCGGTTTCGACGCGAATATCCCAGGTCTGCGGGCCGGTCTGGCGCCAATCCAGCTCAAACGAAACCGGTATGCCGCTTTCCGTCTGGAACTTGAGATCGGCTGCAATCGGCGCCGCGCGATTTTCCGGAAAATACAGGTCGGACTGCGTCAGGAAAAAACGCTCCGGCAGGATATGCGTCACGATGGACAGCGCATTGATGCCCGGATCGAACACGCCGAGCCCGCCCGGCTCCCAGATCCATTGCTGGCCGGGATGCCAGTGGCGCACGTCTTCCTTCCAGGCCACCGCGACCGAACGGATCACCGCGTCTTTAAGAAACTCGCGGGCCGGTTCCACCGCCGCCGCCTCACGCGAATGCCAGGTGGCATAAAGCGTAAGCCCCTCAGCCTTGGCCAGACGATCCAGCGCCTGCACTTCGGAAATCGTCGCGCCGGGCGGCTTTTCCAGCATCACATGCTTGCGCGCTTTCAAAGCGGCATAGGCTTGAGCGAAGCGACCCTGCGGCGGCGTGCACAGCGACACGGCATCGATGGCGACACCCGACGAAAGCAATTGCTCGATATCGTTGAAAGACGGCACACTATCCAGTCCGGCATTGCGGCTGGCGATAGCGGCAAGCGCAATACCGTCCACCGCCTCGATGGATGGCAGATGCTGGTCGCGCGCGATCTTGCCGAGACCGACAATTGCCAAAGCGATATTTGACGAAGCCAACATTTCCAAACTCACAATGCCTGTACGGCGGTTTTTTCCGCCGCAGCCTGTTGCGCCGTCGCCTGAGCGAGCTTGTTCACCAGCGGATAGCGGAACGGCTTGGCTGAAATCTCGAACTGGTCGCCGGTTTGCGTCTTCACGCCGTCGGAGAAGGACAGCGTCGCCGTGCCGAAGAAATGGACATGAATATCGCCCGGGCGGCGGAACAGCTCATATTTGAAATGGTGATGTTCCAGATTGGCGATCGTATGCGACATGTTCGCCTCGCCCGACAGGAACGGCTTTTCGAAAATCACGTCATTGCCGCGGCGAATACGCGATACGCCTTCGACATGATCCGGCAGCGCGCCCACAAAGAGTTCCGGTCCAAGCGATGCCTGACGCAGCTTGGAATGGGCGAGCCAGAGATAATTCTGCTTCTCGGTCACATGGTCGGAAAATTCATTGGCAAGGCAGAAGCCGATACGATGCGGCTGACCATTCGGGCCGATCAGATAAATGCCGGCCAGTTCCGGCTCTTCACCGCCGTCTTCGGCAAAGGAAGGCGAAACCAGTTCGCCGCCGGTCGCGACCAGCGCCGAACCGTCGCCCTTATAGAACCATTCCGGCTGCACGCCGGTTTCGCCCGGCTTCGGCTTACCGCCTTCGACGCCCATCAGGAACATGCGCATCGAATCGGTCGGCTTTTCGGCGGCCTGCGCGGCCTTGTGCATCTTGTCGCGACCATCGGCAGAACCAAGATGCGTCAGGCCCGTACCGGCAACGATCAGGTGCGCCGGATCGGAATGGGTGATCGGCAGGCCGACGCGGCCCGCAGCCAGAGCGGCGTCGATATCGACGGCCTCGCCCTTGCCATTGCGCTCCACCTGCTCTGCAAGGCTGATACCGGCGCCAATTGCTGCCCAGGCCAGTTCATAGGTCGTCGAAGCGCCTTTGACGATATGGGCCGCACCCTCATCACCGCATGCAGCCACACGCGTTTCACCGCCCGCATCGCGGAACTGTACCAGACGTAACATTAAACCTCCCAGACCGCGACGAATCGCGGAAACTCCATGCCGGCCGTTTGAAAACACTTTCATGCCTTGCGACGGCTCACCTTATTAATATGACTATTTTGCCAAGGCCGCCTTTGTCAAGCAAGCGAAGACCCCGCATACACAGACTTGCAGTCTTCAACACCCGCCACAAGATTCAACTCATTGATTTTAATATTCTAATAATCAAAATGCCTGTTTGTCGCAGGCGATTATCGCGCAATTTTCTTCAAAGGCGCTTGCCATAAAGTAATATTATATGCTTCATATCCCTCAAGGCCGGGAGGGCCTTATTGGGAGGAAATATTATGAAACGCAGTCTCGCGGCTCTGTCAGCCGCATTTTCACTCGCACTGATTTCAAGCGCATCCGCCGCATCGCTGACTGTCGGTTTCTCGCAGATCGGTTCGGAATCGGGCTGGCGCGCCGCAGAAACCGCCCTGACCAAGCAGGAAGCTGAAAAGCGCGGCTATACGCTGAAATTCGCCGATGCCCAGCAGAAGCAGGAAAACCAGATCAAGGCCGTGCGCGGCTTCATCGCACAGGGCGTCGATGCGATCCTGATCGCCCCGGTCGTTTCCACCGGCTGGGACGCGGTCCTCAAGGAAGCCAAGGAAGCTGAAATTCCTGTCGTCCTGCTCGACCGCCAGATTGATTCGCCGGAAGATCTCTATCTCACCGCCGTGACCTCCGATCAGGTCCATGAAGGCAAGGTTGCCGGTGACTGGCTGGTGAAGGATATCGGCGACAAGTCCTGCAATGTGGTCGAACTTCAGGGCACGACCGGTTCGTCGCCTGCGATCAACCGCAAGAAGGGCTTTGAGGAAGCGATCAAGGGTCACGACAACATCAAGATTTCCCGTTCGCAGACCGGTGACTTCACCCGCACCAAGGGCAAGGAAGTCATGGAAAGCTTCATCAAGGCTGAAGGCGGCGGCAAGAATATCTGCGCAGTCTATGCCCATAATGACGACATGGCCGTCGGCGCCATTCAGGCCATCAAGGAAGCCGGTCTGAAGCCGGGCACCGACATCAAGATCGTGTCGATCGATTCCGTGCCGGATATCTTCCAGGCCATGGCCAATGGCGAAGCCAATGCCACCGTGGAGCTGACGCCGAACATGGCCGGTCCGGCTTTCGACGCCATCGAGGCGTTCAAGGATAAGGGCACCGTTCCGCCGAAGTGGATCCAGACGGAATCCAAGCTCTACACACAGGCTGACGATCCGAAGGCCGTATACGAAGCCAAGAAGGGCCTCGGCTACTAATCTTCGTGTCATTCGGGCCGCCAGCTTTCGGCGGCCCGGTTTCCCTTCGGCCCGTTTTGGCGAAGGGTATCGTTGCAATTCGCAAACGGAAGACTGCCATGGCTCGCCCCGAAACAGGCGCTCAACCGGCGTCGGTTATACCGCTTCTCGAAGCTCGCTCGATCACCAAATCCTTTCTGGGCGTCACCGCACTTGACCATGTCGATTTCGCGCTCAAACGCGGCGAAATCCATGCCTTGCTGGGTGAAAACGGTGCGGGCAAATCCACCCTCATCAAGATATTGACCGGCGCCTATCATGGCTTTGACGGGTCGATCCTGCTTGACGGCCAGCCCATTGCGCCTGCCTCCGTAGCGGAAGCGCAGACGCTCGGCATCGGCACCGTCTATCAAGAGGTAAACCTGCTGGAAAACCTCACCGTCGCCGAAAATGTCTTTCTCGGTCGCCAGCCGCGCCGCTTCGGCTTCGTGGATCGTCGACGCATGGAAAAGGACACAACCGCGCTCCTCGCGCGTTATGGTCTCGACATCGACGTCAGCGCGCCGCTGTCGGCCTATTCCGTGGCGATACGCCAGATCATCGCGATTGCGCGCGCCGTCGATCTGTCGGGCAAAGTGCTTGTCCTTGATGAGCCGACCGCCAGCCTTGATGCGCGCGAAGTCGAAATGCTGTTCACGGTTCTGCGCCAGTTGAAGGCCGAAGGACTCGGCATCATCGTCATCACGCATTTTCTGGATCAGGTCTATGCGATTGCCGATTGCGCCACCGTACTGCGCAATGGCCGTCTGGTCGGCAGCCGCAACCTGTCGGAACTGCCGCGCACCGATCTCATTTCCATGATGCTCGGCCACCAGTTGCAGGAAACCGTGCGCCGTCAGCTGACCGAGGAGGTCAGCGACGACACGGTCGCGCCGATCCGCTTTGCAGGCTACGGCAAGAAAGGCAGTGTTGCGCCATTCGATCTCGCCATCAAGCCCGGCGAAGCTGTGGGCATTGCAGGCTTGCTCGGTTCGGGCCGCAC
This sequence comes from Ochrobactrum sp. C6C9, assembly GCF_022627935.1. Lineage (NCBI taxonomy): Bacteria > Pseudomonadati > Pseudomonadota > Alphaproteobacteria > Hyphomicrobiales > Brucellaceae > Ochrobactrum > Ochrobactrum sp. C6C9. The sequence goes on from NZ_JABXGB010000042.1 coordinate 12,325, forward strand.
CGAGACCGCGCTTCTCATGTTCGGCGTTGATGAAGCCGATAGCGGCCAGCTCACCGTCGATGGCAAGGAGATCAAGCTGCCCTCGCCCGTTGCCGCCATATCGGAGCGCTTCGCCTTCTGTCCGGAAGAGCGCAAGACCGATGGCATCATCGGCGATTTTTCGGTGGCGGAAAATATCGCGCTTGCCGTGCAAGGCAAACGCGGCTGGTCGAAGCCGCTGTCCTCGCGCGAAAAAGCCGCGCTCGCGGACCGCTACATCAAGGCGCTCGATATCCGCCCGCCCGATCCGCACAAGCCGATCAAGTTTCTATCCGGCGGCAACCAGCAAAAGGCCATTCTGGCGCGCTGGCTCGCCACCGATCCCCGCCTGCTGATTCTCGATGAACCGACACGCGGCATTGACATCGGGGCGCATGCCGAAATCCTGAAACTCATCGGCGAACTCTGCGGACAAGGCATGGCGCTCGTCATCATCTCATCCGAATTCGAGGAACTGGCCGCCGTCGCCAATCGCGTGGTGGTTCTGTCGGACCGTCGCCATGTCGCCGAATTGCACGGTGAAGAAATCACCGCCGACAATATCGTGCGCGCCATTGCGGAGACCGGCCCGAAAACTACTTCTGCAAGCCAGAAGGAAGCTGCAGCATGATTGCCCGCATATCCAGAAAATTCAAAAGACTGGCGCCGCAGCTCGCAGCCCTCATTCTGATTCTTGCCGCAAACACCGTCATCTCGCCCGGCTTTCTCGACATTTCGTTCCAGAACGGTCGCCTCTATGGCAGCCTGATCGACATTCTGGTGCGCGCAGCACCGGTCGCCATTCTGGCCGTCGGCATGACGCTGGTGATCGCCACTCGCGGCATCGACCTTTCGGTCGGCGCCGTCATGGCGATCAGCGGCGCTTTCGCCGCATCGCTGATCGTTGCGGGCTATCCGCTGGCTGTCGTCATTCCGGCAGCACTCGGTGTCGGCCTGTTGTGTGGGCTGTGGAACGGCTTTCTGGTCGCCGTCTTCGATATCCAGCCGATCATCGCCACCCTGATCCTCATGGTGGCGGGGCGCGGCATCGCCCAGCTTATCACCGAAGGCGCAATCCTCACCTTCAACAATGACGCCTTCGCCGCGCTCGGCTCCGGCTCATTTATCGGCATACCCATTCCGGTGCTGATCTGGCTTTTGGCCGGGCTGGTCGTCGGCATTGCGGTGCGCTCCAGCGCGCTCGGTTTCCTGATCGAGGCAACCGGCATCAATCGGCGCGCCGCTATGCTGGCGGGCGTCAAGGCGCGGTTCCTGCTGTTCAGCGTCTATGCCGTTTCGGGCGTCGGCGCAGCGCTTGCAGGCCTGATCGCCACCGCCGACATTCGTGGCGCGGACGCCAACAATGCCGGTCTGTGGCTTGAACTCGACGCCATTCTGGCGGTCGTGATCGGCGGCACATCGCTCAATGGCGGGCGCTTTTCGATCACCGCCTCGCTGCTCGGCGCGCTGATCATTCAGTCGATCAATACCGGCATTCTGATGGCTGGCTTCCCGCCCGAGTTCAACCTCATCATCAAGGCTGGCATCATCATCGTGGTGCTCACCTTCCAGTCGGCAGCCATCGTCAACCTGATCGGCTTCCTGCGCTCGCAGCGCAAGGGCGGCGCCGTCAATGGCACCCGACACACTCATCAAGGAGCAGGACAATGAGAATTCTTCGCAACCTGCCCTTTCTGACCACTGTGGCGATTTTCCTGATCGCCTATGCGATCTGCGCAGTGCAATTCCCGAACATGCTGTCAACGCGGGTGATCGGCAATCTCCTGACCGACAATGCCTTTCTCGGCATTGCCGCGGTCGGCATGACCTTCGTGATCATTTCCGGCGGCATTGATCTTTCGGTCGGCTCAGTCATCGCCTTCACCAGCGTTTTCGTCGCGGTTCTCGTGGGTAAACTCGGCGTGCATCCTCTGCTCGCATTCGCGCTTGTTCTCGCCATCGCCGCGCTTTTCGGCGCATGGATGGGCATGATGATCCATTATCTCGGCATTCCGCCTTTCGTCGCGACGCTGGCTGGCATGTTCCTGGCGCGCGGCGCGGCCTTCCTGATCTCGACGGAATCGGTGCCGATCTCACACCCCTTCATCGACACGTTGCAGGGGCTTTATTTCCGGCTGCCGGGCGGCGGCAGGCTAACATTCATCGCCATGCTTATGCTGGCCGTGTTCATCGTCGGCAGCATTCTTGCCCATCGCACGCGGTTTGGCGCAAACATCTATGCACTTGGCGGCAATCAGCAATCGGCGGAACTGATGGGCGTTCCCATCGGTCGCACGACCATCGGCATCTATACCATGTCGGGCGTGCTTTCCGGCCTCGCGGGTATCGTCTATACGCTCTATACCTCGTCCGGCTATTCGCTGGCGACGGTGGGCGTGGAACTGGATGCCATCGCATCGGTGGTCATCGGCGGAACGCTTCTGACCGGCGGCGCGGGACTGGTTGCGGGAACATTTGTCGGCATTCTGATACAGGGGCTGATACAGACCTATATTGTTTTCGACGGCACGCTGTCTTCCTGGTGGACGAAAATCGCAATCGGTATATTGCTGTTCCTGTTCATCGCCCTGCAACGAGGACTCCTGTGGTTCTCCGACTTAAGACTGGCGCGTCAACGCATGAAGGAGGCCTGAATTGGGATTGCTGGAAACGGCCATAACCGGACGCAAGCGGCATAACAGCCACGCTGTCGTCGTGGGGGAACTCGGGCGCGGCATCGTCGCGGGCACCATTCCCGAAGGTTCGATCCTGCCCGGCGACAACGAATTGTCGCTGCGCTTCGGCGTTTCCCGCACGGTACTGCGCGAGGCGATGAAGACGCTCGCCGCCAAACGCCTGATCGAACCCAAGGCCAAGGTCGGCACCCGTGTCCTGGGCCATGCCAGCTGGAACTTCTTCGACCCCGATGTGCTGACATGGCGTTTCGAGGCCGGCTTCGACGAGGTCTTCGTCGATCATCTGGCCGAAATGCGCATGGCGCTCGAACCGGCTGCCGCCGCAGCCGCAGCCGAGCGCGCCACCAGCGACGAAATCGTCGAACTCTATGCGCTCGCCGCCAAGTTCGACAATCCGCAGCACACGCCGGAGACCATCGCCAAGGTCGACCTAGAGTTTCACCTCGCCGTCGCCCGCATGTCGGGCAATCCGTTCATGCGCTCGGTCAGCGGGCTGATCGAGGCGGCGCTTGCCGTGTCCTTCCAGCTTTCTTCTCCCGCTGCATCGCATGAAGGCATCGCCGAATGTGCGGCCAACCACCTGCGCATTGCCCACGCCATCGCCTCCCGCGATCCGCAGAAAGCCCGCGCGGCAATGGAAAGCGTCATCAAGCTTGGGGTGGAACGCATCCGCCACGTGATCTGACGAAGGAGGAGAATCGTGCGGAATTTGAAAGAAATCCGTCACGACCTCGACCTATAATTAGTTTGAGCTAAATTTGCCGTCGAAAAGAAACCGGTTTCTTTTCGCCAATTCCTACAAGGTGCACCGAACGCACCTCATGCACGACAGGGTTTTTCATGTCCTATCTCGCCGCTTCCGATCGCTACGACAACGCCACCTTTCGCCGCGTCGGGCGCAGTGGTCTCGTCCTGCCTGCCATTTCGCTCGGCCTCTGGCACAATTTCGGCGACGGAATTCCGCTCGACCGCCAGAAGGCAATGCTGTTCAAGGCCTTCGATCTCGGCATCACCCATTTCGATCTTGCCAATAATTACGGCCCGCCTCCGGGCTCGGCTGAACGCAATTTCGGCCAGATCCTGAAAAGCGATCTTGGTCGTTATCGCGACGAATTGATCATTTCCAGCAAGGCCGGTTGGGAAATGTGGTCCGGCCCCTATGGGCGCGGCGGCGGTTCGCGCAAGGCGATCCTTGCGAGCCTCGACCAGAGCCTGTCGCGCCTCGGCCTCGACTATGTGGATATTTTCTATTCACACCGTTTTGACGCCAATACGCCGCTGGAAGAAACGGCTGGCGCGCTTGCAAGCGCGGTCGAACAGGGCAAGGCGCTTTATGTCGGCATCTCGTCCTATTCTGCAGGCAAGACACGCGAAATCGCCAAAATCCTCGCTGCGCGCAACGTGCCGCTCTTGATCCACCAGCCGTCCTACAACCTGTTCAACCGCTGGATCGAAAAAGATCTTCTGTCGGCCACCAACGATGTCGGCGCAGGGGTCATCGCCTTCACGCCGCTGGCGCAGGGTCTGCTGACCAATCGCTACCTCAACGGCATTCCGGCGGATGCGCGCATCAACCAGCCGGGCAACAAATCGCTGCGCCCGGTCCATCTGAGCGATGACAATATCGAGCGCGCCCGCAGCCTCAACGAAATCGCCAAGAAGCGCGGACAGAGCCTCGCCCAAATGGCGCTGGCCTGGGTGCTGCGCGATCCACGCGTGACCTCGGCGCTGATCGGCGCCAGCTCGCCAGAACAGATCGTTGAAAACGTCAAGGCGCTGGAAAATCTCTCCTTCTCGGCAGACGAACTGAAAGAGATCGATAAATATGCGGTCGAAGGCGGCGTGAACCTCTGGGAAAAGCCCGCCAACGACGAAGCGGTGTGATAGCCAACCACCTCAAGGAAAAGCCCGGTTCCGACCGGGCTTTTTGCTACTCGACCTTCAGGTCAAAGGCGGGATTGCTGCGCAACGTATTGCTGACGGTGCAGATTTCCTCGGCCAGTTCGGCGATGTGTTGTTTCTCTTCGGCTGAAAGATCGCCCACGAAGTGAAACGCGATATGAAACCGCTCGATGCGCGACGGGCTTTCATGCGTCTTGTCGCCTGTCACCTCGACACGGACATCACCCAGCTTTTCGCGCAGGCCAAGCTTGCCCGCAGCGATCCGCGCGCTCAGCGCCATGCAGGCGGCGACTGATGCATAGAGCAGATCAAGCGGGTTGAAGCCCGGCTGGCTGACGCTCGTCACAAGCTCGACCTTGCCGCCCGTCGGCGTGGTGATCACCGGCAACTGGCCATCCGGCATTGCGGCAACCGCTCCCGTCTCGCGGGTTCTGACCTTGAGCTCGCTCATGAATTTCCTCGTTCAGTCGGAAACCTTCGGATAATCAATAGCCCGCGCCAGCCAGCAGCTGACCGAAACTGCGAAAATATCGCCCTTGTCATTGCGACGGAAGACCAGCTTCCATTCGCCCGGCGACGGCGCATCCATCGAACGCTGCACCGGCAAAAGCCAGACATCGGAACCGACCGCATAAAGCGGATACATGTCACTTTTGCCAAGGAACCCTTCGAAAGCGCCATAAATCGCGCCACCTTCGGCCACGAGAAGAAGACTTGCGCCAAGCTCCTCACTGCGGAAACGTCCAAGAATGTCACGTTTGGCCTCGCCCGTCACACGATGCATGGTGAGGGAGAGATTTTCATCCGCACGAGTGAGATGGACCACATCGCCTTCGCGACGGATAGCCGTCGTGGATGAACGCGCTTCATCCTTGCTCACCACATCCATTGCTTCCGGGCTGGTTCCAAAACGCGCCTTCATGCGCCCACGCCCGGCATCGTCAAGGCTCAGCACCAGACCGGTTTCGGCATCTAACCATGAGCCGAACCAGCCCGCATCGGCCTCAACGGGTTGCGATTCCGCCGATGACACACCGAGCGCGAGCTTCATCAGCTTCGCTGCAAGATCGGATGCACCGCCTTCAAAATTGAACATGGCGACGGTGGAAATCCGCTCATCGGCACAATGCCAGCGCTGGCAGCGCCAACCGCGCAAAGCGCCGCCATGGCCGGTGAGACGCTTGCCGCCCACCTCTTCGAATTTCAGGCCGAAGCCATAAGGGGCGGCTGCGCCATCGCTGAACGCCTGCGGCCCGCTCAAACGGCGATAAAGGCCGTTCTCGTCATTGCGTGTCGCGTCGATGAACTTTTCCCAGGCGATCATGTCGTCCAGCGAGGCGCAAATGCCCGCATCGCCCATCCAGTGAATGCGGTTGGTGGCGGGCAGAAACCCGCGCACCGTATCGCCCTCATAGCCGGTGCATTCGGTGAAAAGCGCCGTATCGGGAATGAGTTCCGCCGTCTTCATGCCAGCCGGTTGGAAAATCCGCGCAGCCAGAAGCTCGACCAGTGAACGGCCCGTATGGCTTTCGATCAGATCGGCCAGAATGCGGAAATTGCCGTTGCAGTAGGAATAATGGCTGCCCGGCGCAAAATGCGTGGTTTTCAGGCCGCGCAGCAGTTTCTGGGCATCTTCGGCCAGAAACACGCCTTCCGGGTCGCCGCCGCACAGCACTGTTAGCGCCCAGTAATCACGCAGGCCCGACTGGTTGTTGCACAGGTCCCGCACGCGCGGGCGTTCACCCACGAAATCGGCAAGATAAGTGCGAAGCGCATCGTCCAGCGCTTCCGGCTCGCCCACGCTGTCGAGAAGCACGCCGCAGGTGAATTGCTTGCTGACCGAACAGATCGGCATCCGCGTTTGCGCCGTCATCGGCTGGCGCGTGCGCAGATCGGCAAAGCCCCACGCTTGGCTGAGGACAACTTCGCCATCCTTGACGACGGCGACGACACCGCCCGGCCCCTTATAGTTCTGCGGAATGGTATCGACGAAAGCGCGAAGGGCGGGAAGATCGAGATGCGGCATGATGGAACTCGGACGACTCAGATGAAAATCAACAGCCGTCACGAGGCATCATTTCAGCCGATCAATCAAGGCCATGGCCGCGTGCGGATTATGCGCCTTATAGCCGCTGATGACATAGAGATAGACATCGCGCGCTATATTATCGGCCACCGGCGGCGTGACGGTTTTCAGCCCGTCCGGCTTCTGGCCTTCGGCAATCGCTTTTGCCCGCTTCGCCCACTGGTCGAGTTCGGCCTCGCTATAGCCAAGCGGCTCGCTTTCCTTGGTGCCCATGATGCGCAGATAGGCGAAAGGCGCGGTCATATCGGCAAATTGCGGAAATGCGCTATCGCCTGCAATAACCACCGCAACGCCATATTCCCGCAGAAGCGCTGTAAATTCCGGCACAATAAAACTGTCGTGGCGCACTTCCACCGCATGGCGCAGATCGCGCCCGTCGAGACGTTTCGGCAGGAGTTTCAGGAAAGCCTCGAAATCCTTGGGATCGAATTTCTTCGTGCCCATGAACTGCCAGTTGACGACGCCAAGCTTCTCCTTCAGCTCCATCACGCCGCCGGTGAGAAAGCGCTCGATGTTTTCGCCCGCTTCCGCCAGCACGCGGCGATTGGTCGAAAAGCGGGGCGCCTTCAGCGAAAAGACAAAGCCTTCCGGTGTTTCGTCGTGCCATTTGGCGAAAGTCGTCGGCTTTTGTGGGCCGTAATAAGTGGAATTGATCTCGATCGAGGTCATCTTGCTGGACGCATATTCCAGCTGGCGCTTCTTCGCCAGTTTTTCGGGATAAAAGCTTTCATCCCACGGCTCGAACGCCCAGCCGCCAATGCCGACACTAATCTTGCCAGAGTTTGCTTGCGCCATCTTGTCCTCCCGACATGAGATCATCCGTTTTGGTCATCATGTTTAGTCTGTATTCGCGCCGGGGGCTATGCTGTTATGTCAGTAACCTACGGATCGCATGCCATCCAAACAAGAGACGAACAATCGTCCGCATTTTGAGAGTGAGGAAATGCATCAGATGACCAGCAAACCCAATACGCGTAGCGGGGGCCAGATATTGGTGGACGCGTTGCGCATTCACGGCGTGGACCGTGTTTTCTGCGTTCCCGGAGAAAGCTATCTCGCCGCGCTCGACGCTTTTCACGATGTGCAGGATGAAATCGAACTGATCGTCTGCCGTCAGGAAGGCGGTGCTGCCTATATGGCCGACGCCCATGGCAAACTGACGGGTAAGCCCGGCATCTGCTTTGTCACCCGCGGACCGGGCGCGACCAATGCCTCTGTCGGCGTACACACCGCGTTTCAGGATTCGACACCGATGCTGCTGTTCATCGGTCAGGTCGCCAGCGATCAGGTGGAACGCGAAGCCTTTCAGGAAGTCGATTACCGCCGCATGTTCGGCCAGATGGCCAAATGGGTGGTGCAGATCGACGATGCCGCCCGCATTCCTGAACTGGTCAGTCAGGCCTTTCATCGCGCCGTCAACGGACGCCCCGGCCCGGTGGTGATTGCCCTGCCAGAAGATATGCTGACATCTTATGCCGCCGTCAGCGATGCCCCGGCCTATAAGAAGGTCGAGATGCATCCGGGTCAGGACCAGTTGCAGGACATGGTGCAACTGATCGAAAAGGCCGAACGCCCGCTGATGATCGTCGGCGGTGGCGGTTGGGACAGGCAAGCTGTGCGAGACCTGCAAACATTCGCTGAAAACATGCATCTGCCGGTGGCGGCTTCGTTCCGCTGTCAGGACATGTTCGACAACACCCATCCGCTTTATGCGGGCGAAATGGGCACATCGATCAGCCCGAAGCTGGCGCAGCGCGTACGCGACAGCGACCTTCTCGTGGTGGTCGGCGCGCGGCTTGGCGAAATGACCACGCAGGGCTATGAGCTTGTCAGCATTCCGGTGCCGCAGCAAAAGCTGATCCACATCCATCCGGGTGCCGAAGAACTGGGCCGCGTCTATCACGCCGATCTGCCGATCAATGCCAGCATGCCGGCCTTTGCCCGCGCTGCATCAAAGCTTGCCCCCATCGCCGCACCGCGCAGCAAGGCATGGGCTGAGACGGCCAATGCCGATTATCGCGACAACATGAAAACGCCGGTCATACCGGGCGCGGTGCAAATGGGCGAAATCATGGAATGGCTGCGCGCGCATCTGCCAGCCGATGCCATCATCACCAATGGGGCTGGCAACTATTCCGCCTGGCCGCATCGATTTTATCAGTACCGCACCTATCGCAGCCAGTTGGCACCCACCAACGGTTCCATGGGCTATGGCGTTCCGGCTGCCGTATCCGCCAAGCTGGCGGCGCCGGAGCGCACCGTCGTGGCCTTCGCCGGTGATGGCTGCTTCCTCATGAACGGTCAGGAACTGGCGACCGCCGCGCAATATAATGCGAAGGCGATTTTCGTCGTGGTCAATAACGGCATGTACGGCACCATCCGCATGCATCAGGAGCGCACCTATCCGGGCCGCGTTTCCGGCACGGGCCTCGCCAATCCCGATTTCGCAGCCCTCGCCCGGGCATACGGCCTGCACGGCGAAACGGTCGAAGCGACAGCCGATTTTGCAGCCGCTTTCGAGCGTTGCGAACAATCCGGCAAGCCCGCCTTGATCGAAATCCGCATCGATCCCGAAGCGCTTTCGCCAAAAATGTCACTGAGCCAGATGCGGGAACAAGGCCTCGCCAAGCAGAAATAATCCAAAGCCCCGGTTCGTCCGGGGCTTTCATTTTGCGCCTACGACTTTCGTCTGACTGGCAGATATTCCAGCTGGACTCGAACGTCGAAGCCCCGCATACCCACTTTACGTTGCGTAAAGTGGAGGGGGACCATGAACACGCTCAGTCTATCCATTATTTTGTTTGGTTGCATCGCGCTCGCCGTGGCGTGTTTTATCGCCTTTACGGGCGTCAATCTCTGACCGCAGGCAAAAGACTTTCGCCGAGAAAATCGCCTGAGAAGTCCCGCACGGCGCGAACCATGAAATCGCTGATGACCCGGATACGCGGCGCTGCCATGACATCGACGTGGCAGCTCATCCAGTATTCGCGTTCCAGATGCATTTCGTGCGGCAGAACAGGCACCAGTTCGGGATGCTTGCTGGCTATGAAAAACGGCAGAACGCACAGGCCATAGCCGGTCTGCGTGGCGACAAGCTGCGCGTGAATGCTGGAGCTTTGATACGTGCAGCGCTGGCCCGGCAGGATCTCGCGCATGTAATCAAGGCCGGGCGTGAACACCATGTCCTCGATATAGCCGATGAAGGGATGGCGCGCCAAATCGTCCCTGCTGCGGATCGGCGGATGCCGGGCCAGATAGTCGCGATGGCCATAGATGAACAACCGGTAGGATGTGAGCTTCTCGCTGTGATAAGGCCCGTTGCGCGGCATATGCAGCGTAATCGACAGTTCCGCCTCGCGGCGCGAAAGCGACATGATCTGCTGGATCGTCACCACTTCCACGAACAGGCTCGGATAGGATTGCGCCAGCACCGGCAGGCGGTCGGCCAGAAAGAAATTGCCGAAACCCTCAAGCGTCGAAAGACGCACAACGCCCGACAGCGCCGCGAGATTGCCGGTGGCTTCGGTCTGGAACTTCATGGCCTCGCGTTCCATGATTTCCGCAGGCTCGACCAGACGTTCGCCCATCGGCGTCAGCAGATAACCACGCGGGTTGCGCTCGAATAATTTGGTGGCCAGCGCCTGTTCCAGCCGGTCGATACGGCGCAGCACCGTCACGTGGCTGGTGCGCAGTTGCCGCGCTGCGGTGGAGAGCTGCCCCGTGCGCGCAACAGCCAGAAAATATTGCAGATCGTCCCATGTAAACTGCCGCACATACTGCTCCCTATAGTCTGCCCGCATTTTCCCTAGGGCATCTGTACATTTATGAACAGACGCTGTTCAAAAATTGTTGTTCTTGTACGCATTTGTCAATGCTACCGTTCCAATCGAAAACCCGAATGGAGGAACATATCGGGCGGAAGCACAAAGATGATCGATCTGAGGAGGTCGGTCATCCTGCCTGGAAAAGGCCGCTTCTCTGGAGGATACCGTTCGATTTTATCGAGGGGTCAAGGGAATCATTGGGAGGAGTATTTTATGAAGCGTCTTGCACTCGCAACGGCAGCACTGCTGGCTGCAACCGCCATCGCGTCGGCTGCGGAAATTTCCGATGGTAAAGTCAAGATCGGCATCTTGAACGACCAGTCGGGCGTCTATGCCGATTTCGGTGGCAAATGGTCTTATGAAGCGGCGAAGATGGCCGCCGAGGATTTCGGCGGCAAGGTGCTGGAT
>NZ_JABXGB010000043.1:0-22445 GCF_022627935.1 Ochrobactrum sp. C6C9
GAATATCTACGAGCCCCTGGCCTTTCCGGCCAGAGAAACTTAACGTGACAACACCGGAGCGATGCATATCCAACCCTGTCGAACCATATCGGGGCGCCGATCAACACCGCCCTGATTCTCGACCATTGGGACGATCTGCTGCATCTCGCGGCGTCGATCACGACGCGGTCCGTGGTACCGTCTACGATCCTGAAGAAGCTGTCCGCATCTCCGAAGCAAAGCCATCTCGCGAGGGCGCTCCGCGAACTCGGCCGTATCGAAAGGTCGCTCTTCATGATCGAATGGTACTCAAGTCCGGCATTGCGGCGGAGATGCCAAGCCGGTCTCAACAGGGGAGAGGCCGCCCATAAGCTGAAACGCGCTGTGTTCTTCCACGAGCGAGGCGAGATCCGTGACCGGTCGTTCGAAAGCCAAGCTTTCCGCGCCTCGGGGCTCAATCTCGTCGTCAGTGCGATCGTGCACTGGAATACGGTTTATCTTGATCGCGCGGTCACACAGCTGAAACGAGCGGGGCGAGACATTCCTGATACTCTATTGAAACACATATCGCCGCTCAGTTGGGAACATATCAACCTTACCGGCATCTACACATGGGATGCCGAACATCAGATGCCGAACGGATTTCGATCGCTCCGCTTTCCGGCTAGGCTAAGGAACGCCGCGTAAGTTCTCATTCCGTTCGTCCTTAGCGTACGATTTCGGACTGCTCTTGTTCTGACCCCTTCAAGCCGCCCTTCGTCGCAAACTCCCGGCTAAGTTTGTTGAAAGGGACATCGACGCCAGCAGCCAGTGCTGTCTGCGACAGCTCTGCGAACAACGGAGCCAGGTAGGCTCGCGCTTTTTCTTCGGGCAATCCCTTGCGAGCCAGCCATTCCGTCGTGCGCTGCATGATGCCGAAATAGGTCGCCATTAGCGCACTTGCAGCGGCGAGGAGGTTGTATTCCTCCGTGGTGCCACACTCCACGGCGTTTCCGAGCACGTTGAAAATCGCCGCGGTCACCGGGTCGGGCGGATAGATGGCGGTGGTGCCCTTCCGTTTCGAAACAAAGGGCAGAGGGATCGCCTGCGCCAGTTGAACGTCGGCGCCGATCCAGTCCAGAAGTGCGGGCCGGCCGGTTGCGGCGATGACACTGATTACCGTCTGCCCCTCCTGGAAGTGCAAGGAGCGGATAACTTCCTCGGCGATCTGTGGGCGAACCGCGAGGACGACGACGTCACAGGTGTCAACGACGGTTTGGTTGTCTGCGGCGACCCAAACAGCCGCAAATTCGGCTGCAAGCTTGCCGGCGCTCTCGGCATTGCGAGGCGAGACGACGATTTCAGGAACAGCCGCCGGTTCGATCATGAGACCTCTCACGATCGCATCTGTGATTGCGCCCGTGCCTACAAATCCTATCTTGTCCGGTAATACCATCGATTTATCCGTCTCCTGAAGTGGACCCAGCGAAACACCTCTATTCACTGCTCCAATCGAGCCCAATGACCTGCTGGATGAGGCGAAGTTTGCCTTGGCGGCTAAGGTCGCTTGCTTTTTTCGTGTCGCGCATTCTAAGGGCTGCAACATTGTCGGATACCGACTTCAGCTGCTCCTGCCTGAGTTCCGGGGCGTCGTTCAACTGGCGAAGCGTATCCCATCCCGCCTTGATCCGCGCCTCTATCAGAAGGCCGTAAATCCAGATGAGGAGTGGATTTCGGCTGGCTCGGACGATTTCCATGTGAACCAGGTAACCCGATTCCTTGAACTCCTGTTGCGTCCCCGTTTCGGCCATGCCCCTCATGTGCTCCAGCGCAGCATCGATGCGTTTGAAATCCGCGTCCGTGGCCCGGGCGACCACCAGATCTGCCATCCCCGGCTCGATGGCGAGCCGGGCTTCGAGGATATCAAGCGGCGAGACGTCCGGCATTTGGTTATCTTGCAACTGGCTCGCCGTCGCCAGTCCCTGGCGCACGAACGTACCGCTGCCGACACGTTTCTCGATCAGCCCATCCTCCAGCAGGATTTGCAGCGCTTTGCGCACGATCGTCCGGGATGCAGCGAAATGAACGGCAAGCTGACGTTCAGCCGGGACCTTGGCGCCAGCAGCCAGGGAGCCATTTTTGATCGCATCGACAAAATGTCGGTAGATCCGTCTGCAGAGCTCGTCGTCCTGTGACACCAGCCGCGTGGACGCACCCCGGCCGGGCGCTGCCGCATCGTTGAGGGCGTCGAATATTGGTTGGACAGCAGTCTGCATTCATTAAGCTCCAGACAAGGGAATTTTCGCTAGTATACAGGAAACCAAGCTTTTATACCATTCTATCGACGTTTCCACCAAAAACCAAATGGTTTTGAAATGCAACAAATTGGTTGAAATTGGTTGACAGGAAAATTCTTCAGGCCTAGCCTTACTTCCACGGCGCCGGGAGGGTTGCCTGCATATTGAGAAACTCACGGGAGGTGATCATGCTCAAGAAGGTGCTTGTTTGCGGAAGTCTGGCTTTTCTGGCGTTTGGTAGCGCGCCGGTCCGGGCACAGGAGGCCGCCACGCTCAATCTCACAACCTGGCAGGCAGAGGAGCCGGGCTTCAAGGACTGGTGGGCCGAGGTGATCGCGGCTTACGAAAAAGCCAATCCCGACGTGGATATCAACGTCCAGAAGATACCCTACAAGGAATATGCCAATCAGTTGACTGTGCGCATGGCATCGGGCCAGCCACCGGAAATCCTGACCCTTTCGACCGACGGCTTCGGAACATTCGCCGAGCAGGGCTGGTTGAGTCCCCTTGACGAGAAAATCAAGGGCACGGCGATTGCCGACAACTGGTCAAGCCTTCAGAGCGAATTGGTTTGGCAGGGGCAGACCGAAGGCGTTCTGCTGATGGGTTACGGCTTCATGCTCTTCTACAACGAGGACCTGCTGCAGAAGGCCGGAATAACGCCTCCGACCTCGTTCGAGGAATTCATGCAGGCCGTGCCGAAGGCCACGGATCGCGATGCCGGCATCTTCGGCCTTGCCGCCGTTACGATGGAACATCCGACGCTCACGCTCGACTTCATCCGTTTCATCGAGTGGCAAGGACAAAAACTGATAAAGGACGGGCATTACAACCTGACCGATCCCGGCGTTATCGCGGCAGTCGAGAAGTATCGCCAGACGGTCGGTGGCAATGCGGCGCTCGGCAACAATTCGACGATGGCGCGACAGCTCTTCACCGAAGGCAAGGCCGCATTCCTCATCGACGGTCCGTGGATGTATTCCAGCGTCGAAAAGGCGCCGCCGGAAGTCCGCCAACATCTCAAGATGATCAAGGCCCCCTTTACGCCGGTTCTTGGCGGCGCCTCCAACAGCATTCATATTCCCATGGGGCTGGAACCGGATGTGCAGGACAAGGCCTGGTCCTTCATCGAATTTCTCTCACAGCCGGAATGGCAGCAGAGATATACGCAGCTGACATCGGCTCCGGCTGCACGCCAAAACATCCTGACTCCGGAACTGGAAGCCAAAGCACCGCAACTGAAGACCATCAACGATGGTGTTGTCGGTGCCGAGCCGATCATCCCGAACGTCAAGGAAATCCGCGCAAACAGTGGCGAGTTCTATGCCATTACGCAAAGGGCCGCGCTACAGGTCCTGTCCACGCAGGAGCCCGTCGCCGATATCCTGGCCGGTACGCAGGAAACGCTCGAGCGTACAATTCCATTGGGCAATTGAGACGATGACCGTATTCTCACTGCTTTCTCCCCGTCGCAGGGCGGCCGCATCCGTGCGGCCTCCCGCCCCCGATGCGGGACAGACCCGGGAAATGCTCCATGCCTATGGCCTGCTGGTGCCGGCCATCGCCTCGGTTATGTTTCTGATCGTCTATCCGCTTTTGCGCATCGTGGAACTGAGCTTCCGTCAGGGCCGCTCCATGAATTTCGCGAAGATTAGCGAGCTGCCGCTCGGCCTGGACAATTACCGGCAGGTTCTTTCCGACCCGGGTTTCTGGAACAGCATACAGGTAACGGTGTTCTATGTGGCCGGCAGTGTGTTCTTCGCTTTCCTCATCGGTCTCTTCACGGCACTGCTCCTGAATATCAGCTTTCCCGGACGCCGATATCTGCGAACATTGATCCTTCTTCCCTGGGCGGTCCCGGGTGTCGTCGTCTCCATCGTCTTCCTGTGGATGCTGGACGGCTCCTATGGCGTCGTCAACGCCATCCTGCGCGATCTCGGGCTGATCGATACCGACATCACATGGTTCGTGGACGCACGCACGGCTATGTGGGCCGTCATCATTCCGACCGTCTGGAAAGCCTATCCCCTCATCACCCTGACATTGCTCGCGGCACTCCAATCCATTCCGAGCGAGCTTTACGAAGCAAGCGATATCGACGGCGCATCCAGGTTTCAGCGTTTCATCTTCATCACCTGGCCAGGTATTCGGGCAACCGCGATCCTGTCGGCGATGATCAGTGCTCTTTGGATCTTCCGGGATATCGACATCATCTTCGCGGCAACCCATGGCGGACCGGCACGGGCCACCGAAACGCTCGCGCTTTACACCTATAACGAGGCCTTCCAGTATTTTCGCATGGGCGTCGGCTCCGCCGTCGGCACCATGATGGTCGCGGTGGCGCTCATCGGGTGCGTGCTCTCCGTCACCCTCATTCATAAAGACAAGTTCTAGGGAGGTTTGCATGACAGCGACGATCAAACAACTCTCGCTGACGGCGATCGGCATCATCCTGGCCATCATCCTGCTTTTCCCGATCTACTGGATGCTGATGACGGCGGTCATGCCGACCAGCGAGATTCTCTCGCGCAATCCGGCGCTCGTCCCGAATTGGTCGAAGGTCACGTTCACGGCCTTCACGGAAGCGTTTGAACGCCGGCCGCTGCTCCAATGGATCGCAAACAGCTTCTTCGTCAGCGGCCTGTCCACGGTGTTCAGCCTGACGGTTGCGACGCTTGCCGGCTATAGCCTCTCGCGCTGGCGAATGCGGTTGCAGCAGGCGACGGGCGCAATGCTGCTGCTGAGCAAGCTCATTCCGTCGAGCCTGATCATCATTCCGCTGTTCATCATGTTCAACACGATGGGTCTCAACGACAGCTTCTTCGGCCTGATCCTGGCAAACATGGCAATCGGCGTTCCGCTCGCGACATGGCTGATGAAAGGCTTCTTCGATCGTATTCCCCCAGAGCTCGAGCAAGCCGCGATGATAGACGGCTGCTCACGCCTTTCCGCCCTGTGGTATGTGATCCTTCCCCTCACCCGCCCCGGTCTTGCTGCTGCGGGCGTCTACCTCCTGATCGTCAGCTGGTCCGAATTCATTTTTGCCCGGACCCTTCTGACCAGTGACGACAAGCAGGTCCTCACCGTCGGTCTCCAGTCCTTCGTCGGCGAATACCAGGTCGAATGGTCGAACCTGATGGCCGCGGGCGCAATCTCGCTCGTGCCCGTCGTTCTTCTCTTCCTCATCCTGGAACCATTCCTCGTGAGCGGGCTCACGAAGGGTGCGATGTCAAACTGATTGAACGTTCCGTATTCAAGGGATCAGTATTGTGACCAGAAAAACCTATGAAGAGCTTCGAAGCGCCAAGTGGTTCACGCCTGCGGACAAAGGCGGGCACACACACCGCGAACGCATCAAGCAGGCGGGATTCAGCGACAAGGATTTTCGTGGCAAGCCGGTGATCGGGGTCTTCTCGTCCTGGAGCGAGCTCAACCCCTGCCACATCCATTTTCGTGAACGTGCCGAGGATGTGAAGCGCGGGATCTGGCAGGCTGGCGGCTTTCCGCTCGAAGTGCCTGTGATGTCGCTCGGCGAACCGTTCATGCGTCCGACGACGATGCTCTACCGGGATCTGCTTTCGATCGAAATCGAGGAAGTGATCCGCTGTCATCCCGTGGATGGTGCCGTGCTGATGGGAGGTTGCGACAAGACGACCCCGGCGATGCTGATGGGCGCCATCTCGACCAATCTGCCGGCGATCTTCCTGCCGGCAGGACCGATGCTCACAGGCAGGTGGCGCGGCAAGACGCTTGGAAGCGGTACGGATGTCAGCCGCTATTATGCGGAACTGCAGGCGGGCAATATCACGCGCGAACAATATACCGATATGGAGTCCGCCGGTGCCCGTTCGGCCGGACATTGCATGACGATGGGCACGGCATCGACCATGACCTCCATCGCGGAAGTTCTGGGAATGACCCTGCCCGGTGCGAGCTCCATTCCGGCTCCGGATTCCAGACACCGGCATATGGCTGCCGATGTCGGCCGGACGATCGTCGATATGGTTTGGGAGGATCGAAAACCTCGCGATATTCTCGACGAGAGATCGTTTCACAACGCGGTGACGGCCCTGATGGCCCTTGGCGGATCCACCAATGCCATCATCCACCTGCTCGCTCTTGCCGACAGGGTCGGCGTGAAACTGGCCTTGAAGGACTTCGACAGGCTGTCTGAGACCGTGCCGGTCATCGCCAACATAAAGCCGTCCGGGCAGTACCTGATGGAGGAATTCTACTATGCCGGCGGACTCCCGGCGCTGCTGTCACGGATCAGCGAATGCCTCGAACTTGACGCGGCGACGGTGAACGGAAAATCGCTGGGCGCCAACATCGCCGGAGCGGAATGTTTCGACGACGACGTCATCCGACCCCTGGATGCACCGCTCACCGAGGCCGGAGGGCTTGCCGTGCTTTACGGGAACCTTGCGCCGGACGGCTGTGTCCTCAAGCGCTCCGCCGCCGATCCGAAGCTGATGAAGCATCGCGGCAAGGCGGTGGTGTTCAAGGATCGTGACGACCTGGCGGCCCGGATAAACGCCCCCGATCTGGACGTCGATGCCGATAGCATCCTGGTTTTGCAGAACGCCGGTCTCAAGGGAGTGCCCGGCATGCCGGAATGGGGAATGCTGCCGATCCCGGAAAAACTGGTCAGGCAGGGTGTGCGTGACATGGTCCGCATATCCGACGCCCGCATGAGCGGCACCCATTACGGCACGGTCCTGCTTCACGTTTCGCCGGAATCGGCCGTCGGCGGTCCCCTTGCATTGGTTGAAACCGGAGACGTCATCGATCTCGACGTGGAGGCCCGGTCGATCAGCCTTCTGGTCGAGCCGGCCAAGCTGGAGCACAGGCGCAGCCTCTGGAGCGAGCGCGCCTCACCGCATCTGCGCGGCTGGTCCTACATCTATTCCCGGCACGTCACCTCGGCAAGCCAAGGTGCCAGCCTGGATTTCCTTCGCGGCGACGCCGAGATGGTCGAGCCCAAATTCTAATCGCACTCAACAATTCGAACGAGTTCAAAGGAGCTTAAATTGACTGATATCGAATCCAAGTGGCGCGGCGTGTTTGTAATCGTGACCACCCCTTTTGACCAGAACCTGCGCGTCGATGTGGACGGTCTGAAGCGCACGATGCGCTTTTGCCTGGATGCCGGCGTGCAGGGCGTGGTGTCCACCGCCAACGCCAGCGAGGTTTCCTATCTGAGCGACGCCGAACGGCGCATGGTCGCCGAAATCGTGGTCGGCGAGGCAAAGGGACAGGCAACGACGATCGTCGGTGTATCGAGCACCTGCTGGCCGATTGCCGAGGGCCATGCGCAGCATGCCGAGAAGATCGGCGCCGATGCAATCATGGCCATGCCGCCGACCTTTCAAAAGGCGAGCGAGAACGAAATCCGCGCATACTACCGGGCAATTTCCGATAGCAGCAGCCTGCCGATCTTCCTGCAGAACTACGGTGGGCCTGGAGGAACGGCCATGTCGCCGCGGTTCATGAAGGAGCTGCTCAAGGATATACCGAACATCCGTTTCGTGAAGGAAGAGACCGAATTCTCGAGCGTGCTGATGAGCGAGGTCCTTTCGGGTGCGGGTGAGGAACTCCTGGGCGTGATGGGAGGCAAGGCCGGCATCCGGTTGCTGGACGAGTATCGCCGTGGCGCCTGCGGGACGATGCCCGCATGCGAGGTCTCCGACGTGCATGTCTCGCTCTGGAAGGCACTGGAGGCGGGCGACATTCAGCGCGCCAAGGAAATCTACCGCCTCATGCTCCCCCTTCTGGTCTTCGAGGTCGGTTACGGCCCCGCCGTCTACAAGGAAGTTTTAAAGCGGCGCAATGTCATCGGAAGCAGCGCCTTCCGGCAAACCGGCGGCCGGGTTCTCGACACGCTGGCGATAGAGGAACTCAAGGATATCCTGAAGGACATGAACCACCTCATGCATGCCGATTACCGGCTGCAGGACGTCGCGGCGTAACCGCAGGAATCCACGTTCAAGTATCGCTTGCAGCATAGCGGGAGGAGTGTCGAAATGGCGTCAGTAGATATCGTCGATGTCCGAAAGTCCTATGGGGCTGTGGAGGTAGTGCACGGCGTCAATGTGAAAATCGAGGACGGCGAATTCGTCGTCCTGGTCGGGCCATCCGGCTGCGGAAAATCGACACTGCTGCGAATGATCGCCGGACTTGAAACCATCTCGGGGGGAAAGATCCTCATCGGGGACAAAACCGTCAACAATGTCCCGCCCAAGCAGCGGGACATTGCCATGGTCTTCCAGAACTATGCGCTTTACCCGCACATGACGGTTGCCGAGAACATGGGCTTTTCACTGCGGTTGAAAGGGACGCCGCAGGAGGATAAGGCGGCTCGTGTAAAGCGGGCCGCCGAAATCCTGGGATTGAGCGATCTGCTGCCGCGCTATCCGCGGCAGCTTTCCGGCGGTCAGCGTCAGCGTGTCGCCATGGGTCGCGCAATCGTCCGCGATCCGCAGGTGTTCCTGTTCGATGAACCGCTCTCCAATCTCGATGCCATGCTGCGTGTACAGATGCGTGGCGAAATCAAGGAGCTCCACCAGCGCCTGAAAACGACCACCGTCTACGTGACACATGACCAGATCGAAGCGATGACGATGGCCGACAAGATCGTCGTCATGCGCGACGGTATCGTCGAGCAGATAGGCAGTCCGCTCGAGTTGTACGACCGCCCGGCAAACCGCTTCGTTGCAGGCTTCATCGGTTCGCCTTCGATGAACTTCATCGAGGGAACGATGGACAGGCAGGGAAGCCCCGTGTTTTCGACGGAGGCAGGTCACCATCTGACGGTTACCTCCGCCTCGGGCTGGAAGCCTGGCGACAAGGCTGTGCTGGGCATCCGGCCGGAACATCTTGAAGTCGTTGCTGCACAGACCGAAGGCGCCTTCGCGGCCCGGATCTCCATCGTCGAGCCAACGGGCTCCGAGATAATGGTTCAGGCACGGGCAGGTACCGCACGCATAACGGCTGCGTTCCGGGAGCGGCACGACTTCCGGGCCGGGGAGACGATCTGGCTGCGACCCGATCCACTCCGCTCCCATCTTTTCAAGACCTCGGGCGAGGCCTGCCGAAGGCCTTCCTAGGCGTCGCCGCTAATGCCTTCGAACACGGATGTCAGTTCACCCGGAAGACACCTGCCATACGGCAATCATTACATTGTTCCGTCGATGGACGGATGAAACAGGAACCGAACCATGAAAATCGATCTAATTCAGGCATTCGTCATCGGGAACCCTTGGAAGAACTGGGTTCTCGTAAAAGTCGGAACGAGTGATGGCCATGTGGGATGGGGCGAGGCCACAACCGGACTGACCACCAAACCGGTCGTCGGCGCGGTCGAGGAGATCTCTCGCCTCTTCATCGGTCGCGACCCGAGGCAGATGACGGCAAATTGGCAGGAGGCCTACAAGACCCTTTATCTGCCGACCGACGGCGTCATCATGGCGGCAATGGCGGGCATTGAAACCGCATGCTGGGATATCGTCGGCAAGGAGCTGAATGTCCCGCTCTACCGTCTGCTCGGCGGCATCGCCAATCCGAAGGTCCGGGCCTATGCCAATGGCTGGTATCAGGAGGATCGCGAACCGGAACGTTTCGCCGCACGTGCAAGAGCCGTGGCCGACGCGGGCTTCACTGCGATGAAGTTCGATCCGCTCGGCCATAACTATCGGGTCCTGCCGCGAGAGGAGCGGGCAAAGACCATCGCTCTCGTCGAGTCTGTGCGCAACGCTTTGCCGGATAGCATCGACCTGATCCTCGAATTCCACGATCGTCTGACGCCGGTCGAAGCGATCTCCGTCAGCCAGGATCTATTGCAGTTCAGGCCGCTGTGGATAGAGGACCCCGTATGGTCCTCCGACGTTGAAGGCTTTGCAGCGGTGGCTAAACGCTCGAACGTCAGGATTGCCGGCGGTGAACGCTTCGGTACGCTCGGCCAGTTCACCAATCTCTTCCAGCACAAGGCGACCGATATCGTTCTGCCCGAATATCTCCGGCTGGGAGGCCTTACGCGCCTGCGTCAGGTCGCCGCCATCGCAGAAGCCCACAATGCGCTCGTCGCCCCGCACAATGCCCAGTCGCCTCTTGGCACCGCCGTCAACATTCACTTCGACATGGCCACGCCGAATGCGTTCATCCAGGAATGCTTCGATGCGTATCACGTCAAATGGGCCCAGGATATCTTCGACGGCGTCCCCACCCTCCAGGACGGCTACCTCCAGGCGAGCGACCGTCCCGGCCACGGCGTCACGATCGACGAGGCCGAACTGCTCAAGCACCCCTATGGTGAACGCAACTTCATGAATCTATTCGGAAAGGGCTGGGAGAGACGCAACAGTTGAATGCAGAAGGGCATTGCCGAATAAACAGCCTATTCTGACCGACGCTTCGTCTTGGAATGCCAAAGATGGCAGATCATCGCTAACCAAGCGTTAATCCGCCAAAGTAGTTATAGTGTGCCCGGCATTAAGACGCATCCGGTGTCTTGGTCTTCGTCCTTTACGTGAGTTTATAATTACTTATTGTTCTTGCTGATGCGGAAGGAAAATTCTGGGTACCGAAAATGTGGAATGTCTCGGCTGTCGCAAAAGCCTTATTGCACTCATTTTTTGCTCAGGGCATATTGCGACAGCATTTGTTGGTTCCTTCAGACCTGCGTCGCACCCCCATCGACGCAGAGCTCAGCCCCGGTCGTGAAACTGCTCTCGTCGCTTGCGAGGAAAAGCGCAGCGGCGGCTACCTCGTCCGGCTTGCCAAGGCGTCCAAGCGGGATCATATTGGTTAGCGCCTGGCGCACCTCGTCCGAGGTGTCGGCCATCATCGCGGTGTCCGTCGGGCCGGGGCTGATGACGTTGACGCGGATGCCTCTGGGGGCGAGTTCATGCGCCCATGTCCGGGCGAAGGACCGTACGGCCGCCTTGCTGGCACTATAGACGCCGTAGCCCTTCGTACCCACCACATCCGCGATCGAACCGACGAGCACAATCGATCCGCCGGGCTGCATCAGATCGATACCGCCTTGCGCCGCAAACAGCAGCGAACGGACGTTCAGCCCGAAAATCCTGTCGAAGAGGTCTTCGCTAATATCGCCAAGCATGGCGAACTCGGAGATGCCGGCGTTGATAACCAGGACGTCAATCCGCCCTTCTTCGGACCGGACGCGCTCGAAGACTCGGGCGAGATCGACCAGGTTGCCCGCGTCGGCGCGGACCGCACGGATGCCGTTGTCCTTGATATCCGGCGA
Organism: Ochrobactrum sp. C6C9; assembly: GCF_022627935.1. NCBI lineage: Bacteria > Pseudomonadati > Pseudomonadota > Alphaproteobacteria > Hyphomicrobiales > Brucellaceae > Ochrobactrum > Ochrobactrum sp. C6C9. The sequence continues at coordinate 11,521 of NZ_JABXGB010000043.1, forward strand.
CGATGCCGGCCCGTTTTCCACCGCCTTGCGGCTCGTGGCGTAAACGCGCGCGCCCTCAGCCGCGAAGCGCTGCGAGATTGCCCCGCCAATGCCGCCGCCGCCGCCGCCGATGACGATCGCAATCTTGTTTCCCAATCTGCTCATATGAACTCCTTGCAAAAGTGGTGCAAGAAGAAGATATATTGGGCATATCTACAGTGAAATACGCACCATATATAAAGCAGATATCGAGGAGTATACCCGTGTCCGGAATGGTTGATGATCTGGCCGCAAACACACGTCCGACGGGACACTCCGTGAAGCGTGTGATCGACGAAGCGTTGATCGACGTGAAAGCCACGCGGCCGATCCTGGAGCAGATCGGCAACAAGTGGTCGGTTCTGATCCTGACCGTCCTGTGCACCAGACCATCACGTTTCAATGAGATCATGCGGCGTCTCGACGGCATTACACACAAGGCGCTCGCGGATGCGCTGAAACGACTGGAGCGCAACGGGCTGATCCAGCGTCATGTCCTTCCCACGGCTCCCGTCGGTGTCGAGTACACGATCACGCCGTTGGGCCATTCCCTGCGCGAGCCGTTCGCAGCGCTCTACGACTGGGCGCTGATACACGGTGCTAAAATGGAACTCGCGCAGGCAGAGTATGATCGCACGCGGGATTGAGCATATCTGACAGCTGCGGCGACGACCGCTGTTGATGCAATCGCGCCATAAGCTGCCTCTGTCGGGTTTCAGGCCGATGTCGAGATCACCTTGGCGAAAACGTGTCTCAAATCGGCGGCGATCACGACATGACTCGAGAGGCCGGCTCATTCGCCGCAACGTCGATCGCGCCATTCGCAAGTCTGGTCCCGGCCCGATTTGGGGATCTCGGTTGCCGGAAACCGAGATCCAACTCCAGGCGGCTAGGTGTTCAAGCCGCCATCCACTGTGAGGATAGCCCCTGTAATCTGCCTTGCAGCAGGACTTGCGAGGAAGGCCACGGCAGCAGCCACATCTTGTGGCTCTCCATATCGGCCAAGAGGTATCAGGGCACGTTGAAAGTCGGCAAAATCACCGTTGGCCGGGTTCATATCGGTATTGGTCGATCCCGGCTGGACCAGGTTTACGGTGACATCACGAGATCCGAGTTCGCGAGCGAGGCCGCGCGTGAACGCGTGGAGCGCGGATTTTGTCATGAAATACACCGTACCTGTCTCGCCAACGATGCGTTCGGCGCCGGCCGAGCCGATCGTGATGATGCGACCTCCGGCTTGAAGATATGGAATGGCGGCCTGCGAAGCGATCACGGGCGAACGCACGTTGACGTCCAGCAGCGCATCGATGTGATCAACGCTGATGGCGGCGATCGAATCGTAAAGCGCGATTGCGGCATTGTTGACGAGAATGTCGAGACCGCCAAGCGCTTCGGCTGCCTCGTCCACCGAGCGCCTCACGGCCAGCGGATTGCCACTGTCGGCCCTGATAGGCGTCACGACACGAAAGTGGTGAATCTGTCCGACATTTGAGAACGTATCAGGAACTCAGATTGGCTTAACCGCGGATGTCGTTGTCTTTTCGGCCCTGAGAGCTTCGTAGAGTGCGGTTTTCCCGATTTTAACGCGGGCCGCGGCTTCCCGGACGTTTAACCCTGCCGCCAGATGCTGGCGGGCTTTGGCGAGTTTCTCCGGGGTTACGACGACCTGTCGGCCACCGCGTCGGCCGCGCTCCTCTGCCGCTTGTAGACCAGCGCGTGTTCGTTCCCGGATCAGATCGCGCTCGAACTGTGCCAGCGCCCCGAACAGGTGGAAGACCAGGCGACCACCGGGTGTCGTCGTGTCGATGTTTTCGGTGATCGACCGGAACCCGACGCCTTTGGCCTCCAGCTCGGTGATGATCTCGATGAGGTGCTTCATCGATCGACCCAGGCGGTCGAGCTTCCAGACTGTAAGCGTGTCGCCGTCACGAACGTAGCGGATCGCCTCCGCCAATCCGGGCCGGTCAGTCTTCACGCCGGACGCCTTATCCTCGAACAGCCGTTCACAACCTGCTTTGCGCAAAGCGTCGAGTTGCAGGGCGGTATCCTGGTCGCCGGTGGAGACCCTTGCATAGCCGATAGAGGTCATTAGGCGTGGTTTGTCCGTTTTCTCGTTGAAGTCGGACAATGTCCGATTTGCCGTTCGAGAACAAGGTTTGCGGACAAATTCTGTGGAAGCCGCGAAACGGTCGTTTGCCGGACACGCATTTTCCATTTCGCTGCAGCTTTCGTGACGGGATGGATGGTGATGAATGGCGCGCAGAGCACTGCTGAGCGAAACATGGTGGAGCCAGGCGACAGCGGTTCCGGATGACGAAAGGGAGATCGCCAAGCACTACACGCTGGACCAGTCGGATCTCGATCTGGTCATGCGGCAGAACCGTGCATCGAACCGGCTGGGCCTGGCCTGCGTTCTGGCGATGCTGCGATATCCAGGCCGACCGCTCGCGGATGGTGAGGTCCTGCCGCCAGGCTTGTTGCGGTTCCTGGCGCGGCAAATCGGCGTCGATCATCGCGAGATCGATCGATATTTCGAGCGCCCGCAGACGCGCCGCGAGCATCTCGCCCTGCTTTTCGAGAGAATGAAGATACGCCCGTTTGCGCCTTCGGACGTGCGGGCCCTGACCGGCTGGCTGACGCCCGCGGCTCAAACCCTGCGCCGGGCCGATGCATTGGCGGATATGGTCGTGGAGGAATTGCGCCGCCGGCGAATTCTCCTACCGTCGCGCGGGGCGCTCGAAGCCATCATCCACGTTGCAATCCGGCGCGGCATCCGTATCGCTCACCGGGCCCTGGTTGGTGGGCTTTCGGAGAGCCAGAAGCGCGATCTCGACAAACTTCTCGACCCGCGTGAGGGGACGAACGTGACCATCCTCGCGTGGGTACGTACACCGGCATTGTCGCCCACCGCCGTCAATCTCGACAGGATAGCCGAACGCGTTCAGTTACTTCGGTCGCTGCACCTGCCTGCAGAGTTGATGGAGCGCATTCCGAACAAGGTTTTTGACGAACTCGCTGCGGAAGGAATGAGGATGAGCGCGCAGCATCTACGCGATCTCAACCCAGAACGCCGGCACGCCGTGCTGGCTGCAACAGTTTTGCATCTTTTGCGCCATCTGACCGACTGCGCAATCGACGTGTTCAAGAAACTGATCGGCGCCATGACGCGGCGCGCCGACAATCAGGCGACTGCCCGCATCACTCGTTCCGTCCGGGAGGTTCAAAAGCCGCTCAAGGACGTTTCGAAAGTTTGCCACGCGATCATCGAAGCCAGGGAGAAAGGCGAGGATATCGGCAGGGCACTCGAACGGATCATTCAATGGCCGGTCTTCGCGACCAGCGTTCAGGCGGTCGACGCGCTGATTGCCCCGGACAGCATCGATGGGAAAATCGAAATGCTCCAGCGCTATCCAACGATCCGGAAAATGGCTCCGGAATTCCTGTCGACGTTCGTGTTTCGAGGCCATGCTGTAGCTGCGAATCTCCTTCGGGCGCTATCCACGGTCGCCGATCTGTATCGCAAGGGGAAAAGAACGATACCCGACAGGGCACCAATATCCTTTGCGCCGAGGAGCTGGACGCCGCTCATTCTGCAGGATGGCAAGATCGATCGCAGGGCCTATGAGCTCTGCCTGTTCAGCGAATTGAAACGCCGCCTCGATGCCGGCGACGTCTGGGTGGAGGGCTCCAAGCGCTTCCAGTCCTTCGAGAGCTTCCTCATTCCCGCGCCGACGTTCGAGTTGATGCGCGAGGAAGGCCCGCTTCCGGTCGCCGTCGATACCGATGTGGAAACCTATCTGAGGCAACAGCGCCAGACCTTGAACGACGGGCTGAGCGACCTGTCGCGCCTGGCTGCCGCCGGCGAGCTCGACGATGTCGAATTGACCGGTGCGGGGTTCAGCGTCACGCCGCACAAGGCCATGTTTCCGGACATCGCGAAGGCGCTGAAACCGAAGGTGGAAGGCCGCCTGCCTGCCATCCGCATCACCGACCTGCTGCTTGAGGTGGACGCCCGCACGGGATTTTCCAACGCCTTCACACACCTACGCACCGGGCGCACGGCCGACAACAAGCTTGCGCTCCTTACCGCAGTTCTGGCGGACGGCATCAATCTCGGCCTCACGAGAATGGCGGATGTTTCTCCCGGATTGACGATGCGCCAGCTCGCCTGGGCGCACGACTGGCATATCCGGGAAGAAGGCTACACCGCCGCGCATGCCATTCTCGTCAACGCCCAGAGGCAATTGCCTTTGGCAGGATTGTGGGGAGACGGAACCACCTCTTCCTCGGACGGGCAGTATTTTCCGGCGGGAGGGCACGCCGAAGCGATCGGCGACCTCAATGCCCGCTATGGCCCTAATCCCGGCGCCAAATTCTATCGATTCACCTCCGACCAATATGGCGCGTTCCACATCATCGCCATGAATGCCAATGCGAGCGAGGCCATCTATGTTCTGGACGGTCTGCTTTATCATGGCAGCGACCTCGCCATCGAAACCCACTATGTCGATACCGGCGGGGTCAGCGACATGAGTTTCGCACTCTGCCATCTCGTCGGCTTCCAGCTCGTGCCCCGGCTGCGGGGTCTCAAGGATCGCAAGCTGTATATCTTCCCCGGCGACGCGCCACCGGAAAACCTCGCCTCGTTCGTCGGTGAGCCTATCAACGTCGAGCGGATCAAGGCAAACTGGAATGACATCCTGCGACTGGTCACGACCATTCGTTCCGGCCTGGTACGCCCTTCGACCTTGCTGGCAAAGCTGTCCGCATTCCCGCGTCAAAACGGATTGGCGCTCGCGCTGCGCGACATCGGACGCATCAACCGGTCCATCTTCCTGCCCCAATGGTGGCAGAACGCTGAAATGCGCAGGAATGCCACCGCCGGCCTCAACAAGAGCGAGGCCCAAAATACCCTGGCCCGTGCGCTGTTCTTCAACCGGCTCGGAGAGTTGCGGGACAGAACCTTCGAGAGCCAGTTCTATCGGGCGTCCGGACTGAACCTGCTCATCAACGCCATCGTCTATTGGAATACGCTCTATCTCGAACCGGCGTTCGCCGAACTTAACCGCGAGGGCGTCGCCACGCCGCCGGATGTGATCAAACACATCACCCCGCTCGGATGGCAGCACATCAGTCTCACCGGCGACTACATCTGGACCCCGACAGACGGCCCCGATCTCAGGCCATTGCGGCGCGAAGTATCTTTGCTGGCAGCCTGATCACTCTATGTTCTCAAAAGTCGGACAGATTCATCACTTTCGTGTCGTGACGCCTGATAGCAAATCCGCGCCTGCCCTTCCCCTCGATAACTCGAACAATCTCAGTTGCACGATCAGCCGACCGTTCATAGGTGATGGCCACGTCTGCGCCCTTGTCGGCAAGCGCCAATGCGATGGCAGCGCCGATACCACGCGAGGCGCCCGTCACAAGCGCCCGCTTTCCAATGAGTTCACTCATTATCTTTCCTTTATTTATTGAATGACACAGAAATAGATGGGGGCGAAGAAATTGCCGGTCAAGAATAATATAACGATCACCACAAAAGTGCTCAGAGGGTTGCCCATGAAGGGCGAAGGGTTTATATAATGACCGATGCAGAAATCGGATCATAAGCCACAAGCTGGCGAATCTACGCCGCCTCGCCCTCGCGGGCGCCCTCGCGTGTTTGATCGAGAAGCCGCCTTGGGACAGGCCACTCGTCTCTTCTGGCTAAAGGGCTTTGAGGCCACGTCAATGGTGGATCTCACAGAGGCGATGGGAATCGGATCGCCGAGCCTTTATGCTGCCTTCGGTTCAAAAGAAGCGCTCTATGCCGAGTCGCTGCGCTATTACGTTGACAGCAATGCATCGCTCGTGTGGGGCAGGTTCTCCTCTGCAGACACTGCCCGTGAAGCTGTATTGTCGTTCCTTATGGATTCTGCCGCGACGCTGACGGGATGCGTCGTCGATATTCCCTATGGCTGCATGGTGGCCCTCTCATCGGTCGGCAGCGAAGGCCATGTGGAATTGGGCGAACTTGTACGATCGGCACGTGCCGTCACGCTCGAACGTCTGAAGGCGTGCTTGGAACGGGCCGTGGCGGATGGCGAGATTCCAGTCACAACCGACATCCATGCGCTTGCGCGTTTCGTGCAGACCGTCCAGTTTGGCATGTCCATCCTGGCTCGCGACGGGGCTAGCCGTTCCGAGCTCGAGGCCGTGGCCGAGGTATCCATGCTGGGATGGGACGCGCGCACGAGGAGCGACACCCACTCCATGTAACAGCGCGCGTGGAATCGATACCGACCAGCCACGCCACTGGAAGAATAGCTCTCGCCATGATCGTCATCTGGGGTCCGGAACCTAGCGGACGACCAGCACAGGACTATAGGCCCAGAACCTCCGACGTCTGACTGCCAAGGAGCAGACAATCCAGTCCTCGCCTGCCGTGGGACGTCATTGCTATAAGACCAATCACACGCCTTTGCGACCTCGATTTTAGAGCATTTCCGCTTTTCTCTGAATCTCGAAATACCCTATCCCTTTGTTTCCACGCAATTCCGGACGGAAACCGCTGTACACTTTTCCTGGAATTGCTCTGGGAGGCGTTAGGTTTTCGACATGTTCGGTCACGCAGGCTGCCACCTTCTCGGGTTCGACAATCGGCTGCCCGTTCTGGAGAAAGCTGACCCTGCCTTCACGCACATGAGCTTGTAGTGATGTGACCAGGTCGCTGCGGTCGCTGCCGCCATCGAGTTCCGGCACAAGCGCCACCGTCTCATGCCAGCCGTTGAAGATGCTCGCCTCGACATCGCTGCGGATCAGTTCCGCCGCACGCCGCACCAACGGATCGACGTTGATGCGGCCGTCGACGGTCTCATTCATCCGGACCGGAATGTGCTCGCGGGTGACCGGCCCCACCGGGAGCATCGCCACGCAAACCGTCTCGTCGCACCCTTGGAAGTTCACCAGCACCAGCTTCTTCCTCCCCGGAAACGATACGGAAAGGGCGCTGTCGTGATCGCCCGAGGCCGGCACCCGCAGGATCATGATCGGCTCGCCCTCCTTGGTCGCCGCAAGCGACCAGCTGAACACCGGAGCGTCGTTCCGGAAACATTCCCGCGGACCCGGCCGTCTTCGCTGGTGTAGCCCGCACCGAAGGCAAACGCGCCCTCGCCGCGCCACAGGCCGCCTGCTGATGAGCACGAACGATCTTACTGTCGATCATCAGATATTGGTTGTCGCGATCGGTCGTCAGCGTCTCGAACACCCGTTCCCAGATGCCGGCATGGCACCAACGGCTGAACCGGCGATGGACCGTCTTCCACTTGCCATAGCGCTCCGGCAGATCGCGCCAATGTGCGCCCGAGCGCAAAACCCACAGGCAACCATTGATAAACAAACGGTTGTCAAAGCCCGTACGCCCCGGATCGCCAGCCTTGCCAGGCAACAAGTCCGCAATCTTCGCCCATTGCCCATCGCTCAGTTCATACCGCTTAACAGCCATGACGACCTCCGTGCTTCAACACGGTGTCCTATGAATCAGCGATCAACCGATTTGGAAAGCCTGAATGTCGATCCGCCCTAGAGCGGGATGATTTTAGTCCGGTGCATATCCGGCTTCCATGAAGTAGTTTGAACATTCTTGCGGCCTGACGTCGGTGAGGATTTTGCTGAGTTCGTCATCGACGGCTTGGCGTGTCCTGGCTTGTGCCTTGCGCAGCCAATGTTTGATCTTCGAGAAGAGCTTTTCGATCGGATTGAGATCGGGGGAGTATTTCGGCAGGAAGAGCAGTCTGGCACCCGCCCCGCGGATGGCGTCCCGGATTGCCTTGGGTGTGTGCGAGCCGAGGTTGTCCATGATGACGATGTCGCCGGGTTTGAGTTCGGCAACCAGCACCTGCTCGACATAAATCCTGAAGCGCTCCGCGTTGATGGGTCCATCGATGATCCAAGGGGCGCTGACGCGGTCGTGGCGAAGGGCGGCCAGAAAGGTCATGGTATTCCGGTGGCCGAACGGCGCCTTGCCCGGCAGTCGTTCTCCCTTTGGAGCCCAGCCCCTGAGGGGCGCCATGTTCGTCCTGGCCCAGGGTTCATCGATGAACACCAGCCGCGAAGCATCGATCCGATGGCGATGCTTCAGCCATCGTGCGCGCTTGCGGGCGACGTCGGGCCGGTCCCGCTCGCTGGCGACCAGCGTCTTTTTTTATAACTCAGTTTCTCGTCATGCACGAATACCCAAACGGAGCGGTAGTCCACCTTCAAGCCACGCTCGCTCAGTTCCCCGACCAGGCCGCGCAGGGTAAAGGCCTTGGCCCGGCACCGTTCCATCAGCCATTCACGATGAGCGCCGCCAATCGCCCGAGGCTTGTAACCGCCCATCCGTCCCGGCGCGGTACCGCCCGTCTGCCGGAAACGCCGGACCCAGGAGATCGCCGTGCTGACCCCTACACCGAAACGCTTCGCCGCAGCCCGGCACGATAGCCCCTCGCGCACGACTGCTCCAACAACACGGGCTCGAAGATCATCCGATAAGGGTTTTGCCATCCATGCCAGCCTCCTGATCCAGCCGGCAGATAGAATCTGATTTGCACCAGAAACGGAATCTGGAGGGTTCTGTGAGGTCCGGGCGCTGTGCGTGCTGCATTCACTGATCGGACCTCATTGAAGCCGGATTGAGCGAAGGCGCGGGTTGTTTGGCACTATGGGGATTTAGCCGAAGCAGTGGATGGCGTTTTGCGGAGTTGAGCCTTGCCGAAGTCGGTGGACAGGCCTGGAAGGAGCTTCTTGCCGGCATTTGCGGTGTCTTTGCCGCGCCTGTCGGCTGGTTTGCATCGATCGAACCGTCGCTCGGGCACGATTGGGCAAAGCACTCGCCCCGCGGCTCTTTTGCATGCCGACGCTGATCGTTGCAATGATGCGGCGCGTGATATGATCATGAACTGTCGTTCCATGCTGGCCGGCGTACCGGCTGGAGCGGGGTCCATGCGGCAATGATCGTCATGGTTCCGCCGCAACAGGAGCAGCGGTGCGCCAGAGGCGGTGGCTTTGCGTCCGGTTCTTCGACCGGGTGTTCGGGCGGCGGGACGTCGAGCAAGCTTCGGCATAGGTCCAGCTTCAGTTGCCGATGGCCATTGGCAAGCAGGCCGTAATGACGAATGCGGTGAAAGCCGTCCGGAACGGTGTGAAGCAGGAAACGGCGGATGAACTCGTGGGCATCGAGCGTCATTACCTTTTGCCTGCCACCGTGGCGATAATCCTTCCAACGGAAGGTGACGCGGTCGCCGTCCACGCTGACGAGGCGGGAATTGGAGATGGCAATGCGATGGTCTTCGTACGAGCGGCCTACGCTTATATTTCCGATCCCCCTTAATCAGCGGTATTCCGTGCGCGCTTTGCTGAGAACCGGATCTGAGACGCCCGTCTTCTTTGGTTTCCGTCGGCGAACCGGTTACCCGTACGAAAACCGCTCGCCTAACGGTTCGAACGTCGGAAAAGGGAAAACCAGTGCGATAAGCAAATCACCGCCAGACCAGCTATGAGAATGACACCGAGCGCGAAAAATCCACTGAGAGCCCAAAATATGGTGGGGTTGTCGTTCATATATACGTCCGGCCCTCGTCGATTGACGATCCTACCGCGTTCTATGATGCCAACGAGACCTTGTGCACCAGCCCAGACCAACCAACAAAGGAATGCCGCGACCAGGCCTGAGCCCAGAATTTGGCTTATTCGCGATAGACGTTTCCAACTCATGGCTGTGCCTTAAGAAACGGGTCAACGCAGTCTCATATTGAGACGAGATGCCCACTTGCCTTCATTCCTGAAAACAGGAGCTGGCGGATTGAGAAGGTCCCTCCCCTCGCCTTCTGTGTCAGAGATCGTAGATATCCGCCGGGCGAATTGATGGTCGATAGTTTCTGCAGGATCCAGGCAATAGCGGTAGAGGTGATTTCCGGTCCCATGTAACGGATCGCTTCCTGATAGGCTGACTGACTGATGCCGAGAAAGCCGGAGACAATCCGCGAGACATCGAGAAGCTGACGCCATGTGCCAATTCCGTTGGTTCCGTATTCCCGGATATCTGGACAGGATCGAAGCACCTGATCGAGGGAAATGGATGGGGTTAAGTTGCCAGAAGTTCCTTCTTCCGGCTTCTCAGAAACTGGTGTTTCCGCGGAAGGCGCGTTCAAATCAATCTTTTCGCCATTTTGAGATTCAAAAAGGGATTCTGGCAGGGATTCATTATGCTGCCGCTCAGATTGAGCGACGCTGACGCTCATTTCCGGAACAATCTCTATTGTTTTCAAAGCGATAGCCAATTCACCACGAATGGCTTCAAAATTGGCCCTGATCGCGGACAGTTCATCAAGAGATGCACGACGAGGAATTGCGTCGACAATGGAGCGGAAGCGAACGAACAGTGCTTCGAGACACTCACTAAGCTCACCTCTTTCTTCGGCCTTATCCGCAAAAGCTGCCGCCATATCTCTGCGCATGACCGACACTTCGTCGCGAAGACGCTTCAGTGCTTTCTGATCGGCGAGAATTTTATCCGCGATAGCAGCAATTTCAGAGGCGCGCTTAAGCAAGGGCGCAAAAGAAAAGCCAAAAGCAAGCTCGACGCCGCCTTCCCTATCCTTATGAGCATAGCGTTTGCGGGTCGGGCTATCCTTGCGCGCAATGATCCTGGCTTCAATCAGGGAGGCCAGATGTCGGCGCAGTGTAGACTCCGGCATGCCATGGGCACGCAGCGAAAGCTGTCGGTTGGATGGGAAAACGACTAGGCCGCTTTTCTCATCAAATTCATCATCAGGCAGAAATGACAGAAGCGAGCTCAGCACGGCAAGGCAACGATCGTTCAGGCCGAAGTTAGCCTTAGCCACGCAGAGCTGTTTGTAGAGCGCCCATCTGTTTACGCCCCTCCC
>NZ_JABXGB010000044.1:0-20956 GCF_022627935.1 Ochrobactrum sp. C6C9
GCCCCTCCAGGGCGGCAGCCCAGCTGGAAGGCTCCAAGGGTTTCACCAAGGATCTCTGCGCCCGCTTCGATATTCCGACCGGGGCCTATGGCCGTTTCAACAATGCGCCGAAAGCCAAGGCCTATATCCGCCAGCAGGGCGCGCCCATAGTGGTGAAGGCTGACGGTCTGGCCGCAGGCAAGGGCGTGGTCGTCGCCATGACGCTCGATGAAGCGCTGGATGCGGTCGATGCCTGCTTCGAAGGCGCGTTCGGCTCTGCCGGGGCCGAAGTGGTGGTGGAAGAATTTCTGGACGGCGAAGAAGCAAGCTTCTTCTGCATCTGCGACGGCAAAACGGCCCTGCCGCTTGGCTCGGCGCAGGATCACAAGCGTGTCGGCGATGGCGACACCGGCCCCAATACGGGCGGCATGGGCGCTTATGCCCCAGCTCCGGTCATGACGCCGGAAATCGTTGAGCGCACCATGCGCGAACTGATCGAGCCGACCATGCGCGGCATGGCGGAAATCGGCGCGCCCTTCTCCGGCATCCTGTTTCTCGGCCTGATGATCGGCAAGGACGGCCCAAAGCTGATCGAATACAACACCCGTTTCGGTGACCCGGAATGTCAGGTGCTGATGATGCGCCTCAACAGCGACTTGCTGGCGCTGATCAATGCCGCCGTCGACGGCAAGCTGGATCAGGTTTCGCCGGACTGGAAAGATGATCCGGCGCTGACCATCGTTATGGCTGCGGAAGGCTATCCGACCAATGTAAAGAAGGGCAGCGTCATTCGCGGTCTCGACGCGCTTGACGGTCTCGATGGTGTCAAGGTCTTCCACGCAGGCACTGCTGAAAAGGACGGCAATCTCATTGCCAATGGCGGTCGTGTGCTGAACATCACCGCAGTCGCCAGCACTGTCGAGGAAGCACAGGCGAAAGCCTACGACGCCATCAGGAAGATCGACTGGCCGGAAGGTTTTTATCGCACCGATATCGGCTGGCGTGCTGTGGAGCGGGAACGTTCCGGCAAATAGTTTTAATGACAGCACCGGCATGATCGCATCCTTTTGACAGATAGGATGCGATTGGAGCCTGTTTTCATCATGCAATAGGCTGCGAGAAAATATTGACGTTTACGTAATAAGCCGATAGCTCTTGTGTTGAAGAAGACTGATACTCCCTCTGCACGCTTGCAGATCGGAGGCCGGGGTTTCCGAGGAGGGGCCTCGATGAGCACGATGTGGAGGAAAGATGTATCGCGCGCCGGTTTCTGAAATTTCCCATACGCTGATGAAGGTTGCGGGGCTTGAAAAAGCGCTGGCCGACAACCGCTTTCCCGAATTTTCCGCCGATCTGGCCGCAGCCATTCTCGAAGAGGCCGGAAAGTTTGCCGCTGAACGTGTCGAGCCCTTACGCATCCCCGGCGACCGGCATGGCGCGACCGTCAAGGACGGCGTCGTCACCACCGCGCCGGGCTGGAAAGACCTTTACCGCGACTGGATTGCAGGCGGCTGGAATTCGCTGACGGGCACGCCGGACTATGGCGGTCAGGGTCTGCCGACCATGATGTCGGTCGCCGTCAATGAAATGTGGAATGCCGGTTCGCTGTCCTTCGCCATCGGGCCGACGCTCACCACGGGTGCGATTGAGGCGCTGGAAAAGCATGCCTCCAGGGAATTGAAGGATATCTATCTCGAAAAGCTTATCTCCGGCGAGTGGATGGGCACGATGAACCTGACCGAGCCGCAGGCCGGTTCCGACCTTGGCGCGCTGCGCAGCCGCGCCGAGCGCAGCAATGACGGCACCTATCGCATTTTCGGCCAGAAGATTTTCATCACCTATGGCGAACATGACCTGACCGATAACATCGTGCATCTGGTGCTGGCCCGCCTGCCCGATGCGCCTGCGGGCACCAAGGGCATTTCGCTGTTTCTCGTGCCGAAATTCCTCGTCAATCAAGACGGTTCGCTCGGTCGCCGCAACGATCTGTTCTGCTCTGGTCTTGAACACAAGATGGGCATTCACGCCTCGCCGACCTGCACCATGATCTATGGCGACGGTTTCGTGAAAGGCGAGGAACAGGGCGCGGTCGGCTATCTGATCGGCGAAGAGAATCGCGGCCTCGCCTGCATGTTCACCATGATGAACAATGCCCGCCTGCTGGTCGGCATTCAGGGCGTCGGTGTCGCGGAGGCAGCCTACCAGCAGGCGCTCAACTATGCCAAGGAGCGCAAGCAGGGCCGCGCCATCGGTGCGAATCCCAAGGAGGGTATGAGCCCGATCATCGAACACCCCGATGTGCAGCGCATGCTTTTGACCATGAAGGCGCTGACGCAGGCCGCCCGTTCCATCACCTATGCCTGCGCCCATGCCATCGACATGAGCCATGCGACCGAAGGTGCCGATGCACAGCATTGGGCCGACCGTGCCGGTTTGCTCACGCCGCTGGCGAAGAGTTTTGCCACCGATGTCGGCGTGGATGTCGCGTCGCTCGGCGTGCAGATCCATGGCGGCATGGGATTCATTGAGGAAACCGGCGCGGCCCAATTGCTGCGCGATGCGCGCATCACGCCGATTTACGAAGGCACCAACGGCATTCAGGCCATCGATCTGGTGATGCGCAAGCTACCGCTTGGAAATGGCGAGCATATCAAGGGTTTCCTTGCCGAATTGCAGCACGATGCCGACAAGGCAGTTGCCTCCAACCGCCCGGAACTGGGCGAAACCGGCGCACGTCTTGCAAAGGCGCTCTCCGAAGCGCGTGAAGCGACCGACTGGCTGCAAAAGACAGTTGCCGAGGGTGGCGCAGAGGCAGCGCTTGCCGGTGCAACGCCTTATCAGCGTCTGCTGTCGCTTACTTCCGGCGGCGCTTATCTGGCCCGCGCAGCCCTTGCAGGCGACGATAAGGGTCGCGCCGTTCTTTGCCGTTTCTTCGCCGAGAACATGCTGGCCGAAGTATCGTCGTTGAAAGACACCGTCATCACCGGCGCAGCCAGCCTCGCCGCCGCTAAATCCGCACTGGAGGCTTGAACGTGAGCGAACATATTCTCGTCGAACGTCGCGATGCGGTGCAGATTATCCGGCTGAACCGGGCCGACAAGAAAAACGCCATCACCCGCGCCATGTATGCCACCATGGCCAAGGCGTTGAAGGATGGCGACGCCGACGACGCGGTGCGCGTCCATGTGTTTCTTGGTGTGCCGGGCGCGTTTTCATCCGGCAACGACATGCAGGATTTCATGGCCGCAGCGGCTGGCGGCGGCGATATGGGCAAGGATATTCTGGATTTTCTCTATGCCCTGTCGAGCGCCAAAAAGCCGGTCGTCTCAGGCGTTGATGGCCTTGCGATTGGCATTGGCACGACGATCCATTTCCATTGCGACCTGACATTTGCAACGTCACATGCGCTGTTCCGCACGCCATTCGTTGATCTCGGTCTCGTCCCGGAAGCCGGTTCCAGCTTGCTCGCGCCACCGCTGATGGGGCATCAGAAGGCCTTTGCCCTTCTGGCGCTCGGTCATGGTTTCAGCGCGGAAGCAGCGCTTGAAGCGGGCATCGTCTATAAAATCGTGGAAAGCGCAGAGCTGGAAGCGGAAGTGCTGAAGGCTGCGGAAGAAATCGCCGCCAAGCCGCCGGAGGCCATGCAGATCGCGCGGTCGCTCATGCGCATGCCCGCCGAAAACATCGCGGATCGTATTGCGCGGGAAGCGAAGCTTTTCGGCGAACGCCTGACCTCCAATGAAGCGCGTGAGGCCATCATGGCCTTTCTCAGCCGCAAGAAGTAAACCCCGGCTCTGATCGATAAAAAAGAACCCGGATGGGGAAACCCATCCGGGTGGCTTTGTCTGGAGGTCAGCCAATTAATTTAGCTTCAAATTGAAGCAGTCTCCTAAACCTAGCGGCAGAATGGGACGAGATCGTGATCACACGACAATGTGAATAATCTCGCCCGTTCAACTTTTCCGCTGCGGTCAATTCCGGGCGATGATTTCCTTGCCTTCGATCACCAGACGGACGCCCAGCGTGCCAGCCTTGCGGCGGGCGAGGAAGCGCGGGCGGCGACGGCGCGTCTCGTGCCCCTGACGGCGGGCCTGCGGCTGGCTGGTGCGCACCGGGCCGGTGCTTTCGTAAAGCGGACGGGCGACGCCGTCTTCTTCCACCAGCATCATCGGCAGGTTGAACGCAGCCGCCCAGGCGCGCCAGTCGGCGGCAACATCGGTCAGGTCATGCGCCACCAGAAGCGGCACGGAAAGCTGCGGGTCCTGATGCATCAGTTCCAGCGTGACGGTGATTTCGCCATATTCGTCTTCGACCGCGCGGGCCACGACACCGACAAAAGCATGGATCGGCAGTGCAATCGACATGGGCAGGCCGCTCGACGGCAGAACCTGCCGGATGACCGCGCCCCGTTCGTTGATGGTGAAGGTGACGTCGGTATTGCCGTCGTGCGATGCGTAGCTCACCACCTGCGGAAAGTGAAACGGATCGAGCCGCAGTTCACGGCCTGCCCAGTCTGGCTTCAGTCCCTTGCTCATCATTGTCAACGCCTCTGTCTCTCTGTCTCTGTCGAGAGCCGGTTATTCCAGCTTCTCTTTGATTGGGCTTTCTGCCCTCGTTGAGATGGAGAATAGACCGCGTTTGTTACCGATGGCCTTAAGGAGTTGGGTTAACTTTTCCCTGCTTTTTCCTTTGGTTATCAGAATGCAACCAGGTGTAAGAATTCGGAAATTCTTCCTAATATGCGTTTACCGATAGCAAAACGGGCGGAAAAACCGCCCGTCATTCATGTAGCAATTTGGTTTGTTTTACAGGGTCTTGCCGGGGTTCATAATCCCCGCCGGGTCGAAAGCCGTCTTGATGCGGCGCATCAGGTCGAGCGCGAAAGGCTGCTTGAAATGCGCAAGCTCGTCCCGCTTCAGCCGACCGATGCCATGCTCGGCAGAAATCGACCCCCTGTAACTTGTGACAATCGTGTGGATACGGTGATTAAGCGCGCCCCAATGGGAGAGGAATTCCTTTTTGTCCGCGCCGACCGGCTGCGACACGTTATAATGCAGGTTGCCATCGCCGATATGGCCGAAGCAGACAATGCGTGCACCGGGGATCATGTCCAGCACCGCCGCATTGGCTTCGCGGATAAAGGCCGGGATGGATGAAACGGGCACGGAAATATCGTGCTTGATCGAGCCGCCCTCCGGCTTTTGCGCCCAGGACATTTCCTCGCGCATTTTCCAGAAGGATTGCGCCTGCGCGACGCTTTCTGCAATCGCCGCATCCTGAAGAATATCCGCCTCCAAAGCTTCGTGCAGAATGGTTTCCAGCGTGGTGCGCGCATCTTCTTCCGAGCGCGTGGAGGAAATATCGATCAGCACATACCAGTCATGCGCGCTTTCCAGCGGATCGCGCGCGCCATCGACATGGCGCACGGTGAATTCGACGCCGACACGCGGCATCAGCTCAAAGCCGGTCAGGGAGGGACCGGCATGTTCGGTCGCAAGCTGGAACAGGCGCAGCGCGTCTTCCGGACTGCGCATCCCGGCATAGGCGACGCCCTTGCCCTTCGGCTGCGGAAAGATTTTCAGAACCGCCGCCGTGATCACGCCGAGCGTGCCTTCGGAACCCACGAACAGGTCTTTCAGGTCATAGCCGGTATTGTCTTTCTTCACATAGCGGAGGTCGTCGAGAATTTCGCCGGTTGGCAAAACCACTTCGAGACCGAGGCAAAGCTCGCGCATATTGCCATAGGCGAGCACCGCCGTACCACCTGCATTGGAACCGAGATTGCCGCCGATCTGGCACGAACCTTCCGCACCCAGCGACAGCGGGAACAGACGGCCCGCCTTCTCGGCCGCGTCCTGAAGATTTTTGAGGATGACGCCTGCCTCGACGGTGGCCAGATTGCCCACCGTATCAAGCGCGCGTATCTTGTTCATGCGGCCAAGGGCCAGCACGATCGTCGTGCCGCTCTCATCCGGCGTCTGCGCGCCGACGAGACCCGTATTGCCGCCCTGCGGCACAATGGGGGTTTTCGTTTCGCTGGCGAGTTTCATGATCGCCGCGACTTCTTCCGTGGAGCCGGGACGCAAGACCAGGGCCGAATTGCCCTTATAAAGGTCGCGCTGTTCTATCAGATAGGGCGCAATGTCTTCCGGCGCGGTGAGTGCGTTCTTTTCACCCACGATGGCGGTAAAACGTTCGATCAATCCGGTGTCCATATTGGTCCTTTGAAATCTAGCGCGGTGCGGCAGCGCGGTTCAAACGGTCATTGATGGCCTCGCCGAGACCGTCAAAGGGAATGGGTTCAACGGCAATGGTGCTGGCACCGGTGGCGTCAAGCTTGCGCATGAAATCGAAAAGATTGCTGGCCGCCTCGCGCAGATTGCCATCGGCACTGAGGTTAAGCACGGCCTTTGCCGTCTCGGCTCCGGCTACACGCGACGGCCCGAAAGCCAGCAGCGCCTCGCCCGGTTGCACATCGCCAACCGCAAGCCGCATGGCGGCATCCGGTGCATAATGCGAGGCCATCATGCCCGGCGCGATGATATGCGCCTGAATTGCCTCGGTCTGTTCGGTGCGCACCAGCTTTGTGCCAATCGCTGCTTCAATGTCCTCTGCCGCAAGCCCGCCGGGGCGCAACAGACGCACCATGTCGCCCTCGACCTTCACGATGGTCGATTCCACGCCAACCCCGCATGGACCGGCATCGAGGATCAGGTCTATTTTGTCGCCAAGATCGTCCGCGACGGCTTTGGCGCTTGTCGGACTGATACGCCCGGAGGTATTGGCGCTCGGTGCCGCAACAGGGCTGTCCAGCGCCGTGATGACCTCCTGCACGCGGCCATGCGGCATGCGGATGGCGAGCGTCGGCAGTCCCGCCGTCACCAGCGGATGAATGGGCCGACTGGTATCCTGTTGGTCTTTCAGCGGCAGCACGATGGTCAGCGGGCCGGGCCAGAACAGTTCCGCCAGCTTGCGCGACAGGGCATCGAAGGTAACATAGCGCTCTGCCATGGCAATGCCGCTGACATGAGCAATCAGCGGGTTAAACTGCGGGCGACCCTTGGCGGCGAAAATACCGGCCACGCCTTCGCCGTGCGAGGCATCGGCGGCAAGACCGTAGACGGTTTCGGTGGGAATGGCGACAAGACCGCCGCGCCGCAGGATTTCCACCGCGCGCTGAACTGCCTCATCATCGAATTTCATTACATCTGACACTGGTTTTCCGCCTCTCGGGCGTCCAAGTTGAGTGCATCCCGAAAAGTGCAAAGCGGTTTTCGGACAAGATGCACGCATAGATATGAGCGCCTTCTGCCTACACAAGCGCGAAGCCCTGCGCAAGCAAACAGGCGGTTTGCCTCGTGCACATTTATGGCAACGCGACCCGGAAAATTGCGTTTTGTTAGCTTTTTTGCGGCAGGATGTTACTATCCATGCTTGAGGTGAATAATGTTATCGCGATTTATCGCCATTTCACTGACTGTCGCCGGACTGCCCGCTGTTCCATCGGCCCACGGGGCGGAACTTGCGCGAACGACCTATGCGGTCGGCTCCATTGATTATATCGGCTATGACCGGATGGGCGCCAACGGGCTGCCTGTCTGCGGTGCCTGCAACCAGCGGCAGGAGGCTGAAGCCGAAGCGCTGAAAGAAATCGAAGCGCGGCGCAAGCGCGCCCGTGCCTATATGGCGCGCATGCAGGGCAAGCCGCTGCCGGAAGACGTGCAGGAACAGCCCGCTATCATCCCGACCGAACAGAAGATGCCGGACTTCGACCCCGCCAAGCCCGTGCGCGTCGTCGGCGATCCGTGGGCTGGCGTATCGGGAGAAGTGGACCTCAGTTCGTTGACGCTCAGACCCAGCCTTCAATAATCCTCAAATAAAAATGGCGCCAACCGGCGCCATTTTTATTTCGTATAGGCGGGCTATCAGCCAGCGATCTTGGAGAAATCCGCAACCTTGCCGGTGGCCGTGCGGATCAGGTCGAGCAGAGCCAGACGGTTGGCGCGAACATTTTCGTCCTCGTCGTTGACCAGCACTTTTTCGAAGAACGTATCGACCGGGCCGCGCAACTTGGCCAGCGCCAGCATCGCGCCCGAAAAATCTTCGCGGGCGATCGCCGCTTCGGTTTCGCTCGATGCGAGTGTCACCGCTTCGAACAGAGCCTTTTCCTCGTCCACCTTGAGAAGCGAAGCATCGACGCTGCTCGCGACCTTGGTGCCCTTCTTCTCTTCGGCAGCCAGAATATTGGCGGCGCGCTTTGTGCCAGCCAGCAGGTTCTTGCCGTCTTCCTCGTTGATGAAGACGATCAGCGCTTCCAGGCGGCGTGCGACCAAAAGCAGGTTGTCGGCTTCCGGCGTCAGCACGGCGTCGATAGCGTCGTAACGTGCGCCTTCGTCTTTCAGATGTACCTTGAAACGGTCGTGAAGGAAGGAGAGAAGATCGGCCAGCACCGGCTCTGCACTGCGGTCGGCTTCGGCACGAACTTCCGTCTCATAGTTGCGCAGCGCATTGTCGACATCCTGTTCGCCATCGACATCGCCAGACTTTTCACCTGCAAGCCTGGCTTCGAATTCACGCAGCTTGCGCTGGACCACGCCTTCTTTCAGCGCGGCAAAGGCCGAACGGAACAGCGGCAGCAGCGAGAATTTCCAGTCCTGCGATAGCAGAAGACGGATCACGCCAAGGGCTGCACGACGCAGCGCATAAGGGTCTTTTGAACCCGTCGGCTTTTCATCGATGGCCCAGAAGCCGACCAGCGTATCGAGCTTGTCGGCCAGCGCGACGGCAACCGCAACCGGTTCCTTCGGCACCACATCGGACGGGCCTTGTGGTTTGTAATGTTCTTCAACCGCTGCGGCGACGGCTGCATCCTCGCCCTGAAGTAAAGCATATTTGCGGCCCATCGCGCCCTGAAGCTCGGGGAATTCACCCACAACTTCGGTGGTCAGATCAGCCTTGGCCAGCACTGCCGCACGTGCAGCAAGCTTCGGATCGGCGCCGACCAGTGGCGCGATTTGCGCAGCCAGTTCGCGGATACGCTCAACGCGAGCGCCTTGCGTCCCGAGCTTGGCATGGAAGGTCACGTTCAACGCGTCCAGCCGCGCCATGCGCTGATCGAGCGGCTTCTTCAGGTCAAGGCCGAATTTCTCCGCCGAGGCGCTGAGCTTGTCGAGGTCGGGCAGATCATGCTGATCGGTGTGCCAGAAATAGAGCGCATCCGACAGACGTGCGCGCACCACCTTGCCGTTACCGTATGCGATTTCCGTGCCGCCATCGCGGGCTGCGATGTTCGACACCAGAATGAACCGGTTGGACAGCGCTTCCGTTTCGCCCTGCTTGCGCGTGACAAAACACTTCTGGTTGGCGCGGATGGTGAGGCGGATGACTTCCGGCGGAATGGCCAGAAACTCTTCCTCGAATTCGCCCATCAGCACGACCGGCCATTCGACAAGACCGGACACTTCTTCCAGAAGCCCTTCGTCCTCGACCAGTTCGAGACCCGACGCGAAAGCAAGGTTATGCGCGTCCTGCGAGATCATTTCCTTGCGGCGTTCGGCATCGAGCACCACAAAAGCCTTTTCCAGCTTTTCGACATAATCATCGAAGCGGCGCACCTTGATCGCCTGACCGTCGCTCAGGAAACGATGACCATAGGTCAGATTGCCGGACTTGATGCCGTCAACGTCGAAATCGATAACCACCGTTTCCTCGGTTTCAGGGCCGAAGGTGCACAGGATCGATTGCAGCGGACGCACCCAGCGCAATGCACCGGGCTTTGCCGAAGCCGCGCCCCAGCGCATGGATTTCGGCCACGGGAAATTGCGGATCGTCTGCGGCACCAGCTCGGCGACGATTTCTTCCGCCGGGCGGCCCGGCTTCGTCAGATGGGCGACATAGAAATCGCCCTTCTTCGGATCGTAATGCACATGCGCCTGCGCAACATCGCTGAGACCGGCCTTGCGCAGAAATCCCTGAATGGCCTGCTCGGGTGCAGTGACCGACGGGCCCTTGATGTCTTCATGCACGTCCTTGGAACGCACGGTCAGGCCACGAATATCGAGCGTCAGACGACGCGGCGTCCAGTAGGCGGTCGCGGCTTCATAGGTCAAACCGGCTTCGACCAGACCATCGGTGATCATCTTTTTCAGATTGCCGGCGGCCTTGCGCTGCATGCGGGCCGGGATTTCCTCGGAAAAGAGTTCGAGAAGTAAGTCAGGCATTACACAGCCTCATTCTTGTAATTAAAGCCGCCTGCATCGGTGAGCAGAAATGCCTCGCCGCACTGACGCGCGAGATTGCGGACGCGCAGGATATAGCTCTGGCGTTCGGTGACCGAAATCACGCCGCGCGCATCCATCAGGTTGAAAACATGGGATGCCTTAATGCACTGGTCATAGGCGGGGAGCACGCATTTGTGCAAAGAACCCTCGCCCGTGCTGCCCGCCTTCAGGATGGCTTCGCATTCACGCTCGGCATCAATGAAGTGGCGATGCAGGATTTCGGTATCGGCCATTTCGAAATTGTAGCGGGAATATTCCTGCTCAGCTTGCAGGAACACATCGCCATAGGTGACCTTCTCGTCGCCTTCGAGACCGTTGAAATTGAGGTCGTAGACATTGTCCACGCCCTGCACATACATGGCGAGGCGCTCCAGACCATAGGTCAGCTCACCGGCAACCGGCGAGCATTCAATGCCGCAGACCTGCTGGAAATAGGTGAACTGCGACACTTCCATGCCATCGCACCAGCATTCCCAGCCAAGGCCCCAGGCGCCGAGCGTCGGGCTTTCCCAGTCGTCTTCCACGAAGCGCACATCATGCAGCGTCGGATCAAGGCCGATGGCCTTCAGCGAACCGAGGTAAAGGTCCTGAAGGTTCGGCGGCGATGGCTTGATGATGACCTGATACTGGTAATAATGCTGCAGCCGATTGGGGTTTTCGCCATAGCGGCCATCCTTGGGACGGCGCGACGGCTGCACATAGGCGGCTTTCCACGGCTTCGGCCCGAGCGAACGCAGCGTGGTTGCCGGATGGAACGTACCCGCACCCACTTCCATGTCGTAAGGCTGCAAAATAGCGCAACCATGTTCCGCCCAATAGTGATGGAGCGTCAGGATCAGACCCTGAAAGGAACGGGTGGGATGCATATGTGCGGGCAACATGCTGGACGAATTAGACACCGGGCTGGGCCTCGTTATTGAAATGATGGCCCGGTCTAAGCAGGATTTCCGAAAAGTGGCAACCGGTTTTCGGATAAAAATCCTGCCAGATCATACATCAGCACCGCAGGGTCAAGCACAGGCTGCCGGTTTCAGTGGCCTATCGCCCTGAAACCGGACCTATCTGCCGTTTTTAGTCAGTCGTCGGCTTTTCCGGTGTGGGCGCAGCTGGCACCGGCGCGACAGCAGGCGTGTCCTGCTTCGGTTCTTCCGGCTTCGGCTGGTCCGGCTTCTTCTCGCCTGGCTTGGTGGCATCGGCGGAAGACTGGCCCGAAACGTCGGGCAGCCCCTTCTTCAGCTTTTCCTCGATCTTGACGAGTTCTTCCGGCTCCGGCTTGCCTGCAATTGCATGGTTCCACTGGAACGTCGCTTCAAGCTGGCGACCAACGCGCCAATAGGCATCGCCCATATGATCGTTGATCGTCGGGTCTTCCGGGCGCAGCTTCACAGCCTTTTCCAGTTCCACCACCGCTTCGTCGTAACGACCGAGCTTATAATAGGCCCACCCCAGCGAATCGACGATGTAACCGTCCTGCGGGCGTAACTCGACCGCCTTCTTGATCATATCGAGCGCGCGATCGAGATGGATGCCCATATCGACCCAGGAATAGCCGAGATAATTCAGCACCTGCGGCTGGTCGGGATAAAGCTCCAGCGCCTTGTTGAAACTCGGTTCCGCCTTGTCCCACTGCTTCAGGCGCTCATAGGCGATGCCGCGCTGGTAGAAGACCGGCCAGTCCTTGCGTTCCGGCGTCTTGATCTGTTCGACAGCCGCGTCATAAATCTTTGCGGCTTCGGCAAAATTCTTGTCCTGCGCGTAAACACCGCCCAGCGCCAGATAGGTGCGGATGTCGGTCTTGTCGCGGCCCAGAAGCGTCTTCAACTGCTCAATGGCCTCGGCAGACTTGTCATTATCGGCAAGGTTCAGCGCGCGCTGCATTTCGGCATCGCGGCGATAGGGCGATTTTTCCGGCACTTGCGCATAATATTCCACTGCGGCTTCCGGACGGCGCAGCTTGGCCGAAATATCGCCAAGCTGGAACAGGGTCGCATCATTGCCCGGACGCAGCGGCAGCGAGAGTTGCAGATAAAGCTTCGCAAATGCCTCTGCACCGCTGCGGTTGATCGCGGTGCCGAGCGTATAAAGCACTTCACCAGCGCCCTGCTGCGGCGTTTCGATCAGACGGTCAACTTTCTGCCCCGCCTCGACCTGCTCGCGCAGTTCGGTGAGCGTCATGCGACCATTCAGCAGTTCCTCGCCATCCTTCAAGATCTGGATCGCCCCGGCCTTGTCGCCCTGACGCAGCTTGAACGAGGCATAGGCCATGATGATGCGTTCATAGGTGTCGGGCGCGGCGCTGCCGCCGGGACGGTCATCGAAGGCCTGCTGGTAGAATTCCGCCGCTTCCTTCTTCATCCCGGCCTGATCGGCGATCAGGGCGGAATTATAGGTGCGGAACAGGCCATACCATTCGGGGCCTTCCATCTTCTTGATATCGGCCAGTGCCTGCTTGGGATTGCCCTGCCCGACCTTGACCCACGCATTCATGAAGCCTGTCGCAAGCCGGTCCATGTCGGACTGCATGGACAGCATCAAAAGCGGTCCGACCTTGCGGTACTGCTTTTTGGAAATGGCGTCGATGGCAAGGGCGACGCGGGAGAAACGCTCAATATCCGGCACATTCTGCAATTCGGAAGCGAGTGGCAGGGCGTCTTTGAAGCGGCCTTCGGTCAGCAGAACCAGAAGCAGGTCCTGCTTGACCTGACTGTTGCCCGGATCGAAAGCCATGGCCTGACGATAGAAATCGGCGGCGGCGGACAGGTTGTTATCGGCTTCGGCGGTGCGGCCCGCCAGATAGGCGCCAGCAAAGGAACCGGCCCGAACAGCAGGCGTGACGACGGGAGCGGGATCGGCTGCCGCCTTGGCCCATGCGCCGCTGGCAGGTATTGCAATTCCCGCCAGAAGCGAAAGAAGCAAACCGTAAAGCGGGCCGTTTTTCATTCCATGCCGCATGAAGCCCAATCCTCTTCTCACATTCCCACCTGTGCCATCGGCAACGAATCGCCGACCGTATCCAAACCGACAAGCCGTCTCCTCACCGGAAAAGGCACTTCAAGCATGGCCTTTTTGGGATGAGGGGGCAAGAAAAGCATCCGTGATGGGGTGCTTTTCCTGATCGATCCCGTTCGAAATATTCGAACTCAGTTCACGCGGCTGATGCAGAAGTCGATGACTTCGATGAGGGCATCCTTTTCCGGCGAGGCCTTCAGCGGCGCCAGAGCATCGCGGGCAATCTCGCCAAAGTGGCGCGCCCGCTGGACGGTATCGGCAATCGCGCCATGCTTGGTCATCAGGCCGATGGCCTTTTGCAGCGATGCATCGTCGCTGGCACCGTCCTCGATGGCGTGCTTCCAGAACGCGCGTTCATCATCGGTGCCACGACGGTAGCTGAGAATCACCGGCAGCGTGATCTTGCCTTCGCGGAAGTCGTCGCCCGTGTTCTTGCCCAGATCGGCAGCAGAGCCACCATAGTCGAGCGCATCGTCAACCAGCTGGAAAGCGAGACCGAGATTGAGACCGTAATCCCGCAAGGCTGCGCGATCCGAACGCTGCACACCGGCGATGATCGGGCCGACTTCGGCAGCCGCCGAGAACAGCGCCGCCGTCTTGGCCTTGATGACCGCCAGATATTCGTTTTCGGTGGTTTCCATGTTCTTGGCAGCGGCAAGCTGCATGACTTCGCCCTCGGCGATCACCGAAGCAGAGGTCGCCAACACGTCAAGCGCGTCGAGCGAGCCGACATCGACCATCATCTTGAAAGCCTGACCGAGCAGGAAATCGCCGACGAGAACGCTGGCCTGGTTGCCCCAGATCATGCGGGCGGTGCTTTTGCCACGGCGCAGATCGCTTTCATCAACCACATCATCGTGCAAAAGCGTTGCGGTATGCATGAATTCGACAGCGGTTGCGAGACGCACATGACCGTCGCCGTCGTAACCGAACATGCGGGCGGCAGCGAGCGTCATCATCGGGCGCAGGCGTTTGCCGCCCGACGAGATCAGATGATTGGCGACTTCGGGAATCATTTCGACGTCGGAACCGGCGCGTGACAGGATCATTTCGTTTACGCGCGCCATATCGGCCTTCGTCAGGTCGACAAGCGGCTGCACCGATCCTGTCTGCTTTTTCTTGTCGTCGAGATTCAGAACCACACCCAATGCCATTACTCCTTGATGGGGCCGCCACCATATTTAAGCGCGGCGGAATGCTCAAGACGCATTCCGTGCCTTCACTGCCTGTTCAACATTGACGGAAGCTGTTGTCAATGCGGTGCATTGGCTCCAAACTAGGTAAATGATCGAACTTATCCGCACCAACGATTCCGTCCTTTTGTCTTTCGCCGAAGCCTTGATGAAGGAAGCGGGAATAGCTTATTTCATCGCAGACACCAATATGAGCATTATCGAGGGGTCGTTAGGCGTACTGCCGCGCCGTCTTCTGGTCAGTGAGGATCAGCTGGACGAAGCGCGGCAAATCCTGATCGATGCCGAGATTGAACACGAACTGCGCGATCAATGACCCTGACGACCGAAGACGAGATTGAAGAAACGCTGGATGTCTTTCATCGCGGCGCTTTTCATCTCGTGCAACCGGCAATGAAAGGGCATCGCTCCGGCGTCGATGCGATGATCCTTGCAAGCGCGGTGCCGGACGGCTTTGACGGACGCCTCGCCGATCTTGGCAGCGGTGCGGGTGCAGCCGGGCTTGCGGTTGCGGCCCGATGCGCGGCAAGCCGCATTACCCTTGTCGAACGCTCTGGCCTGATGGTCGGCTTTGCCAGAAAGACCATCGCGCATCCCCTGAATACAGCTCTGGCAGACCGCCTCGCGATTGTGGAAGCCGATGTGGCGCTGACCGGAAAGGCGCGTGTTGCGGCAGGTCTTGCCGATAACAGCTTCGATTTCGCCATCATGAACCCGCCTTTCAACGAAGCGGCGGACCGGCGCACGCCCGATCCGCTCAAGGCGGAAGCGCATGTCATGCCCGAAGGCATGTTCGAACAATGGGTGCGCACGGCGGCGGCCATCGTCCGGCCGGGCGGCGGCATCGCCATCATAGCGCGACCGGGCTCGATTGCGCTCATTCTGGAAGCGCTCACCGGGCGCTTCGGCGGCTTGCGCATCGTGCCGGTGCACCCCCGCGGTGACGCAGCGGCAATCCGTATCGTCGTCACCGGCACGCGGGGCAGCCGCGCCGGTCTCTCGTTCATGCCGCCACTCGTCCTGCATGGCGACAGCGGCAACGGTTTCACACCCCGCGCCAATGCCATCAACAACGGCCAGACCGCGCTTCTTTGATCCCGGGAGAATAAACCGTGCTGCTTATCGTCGGAACCGTTCGGCTGCCTGCTGCGAAGTTGAATGAGGCGCGCCCTGTCATGCAGCAAATGATCGAAGCCAGCCGCGCCGAGGCTGGCTGCATGGACTATTCCTATGCCGCCGACATTCTCGATCCCGGTCTTATTCATGTAAAAGAGCTGTGGCTGGACCGGGCTTCGCTGGACAAACATTTTGTCTCCGGGCACATTGCCGCCTGGCGTTCGACATGGCCGACACTCGGCATCACCGACCGCGATCTTGTGCTCTACGAAGTGGATGCGCCGCAAAGCACCTAACAGTTTCTTTAAGGAGACCGATGAACCACAGTCCAAATTCCGCTCGCCCCGTATCTCTCATGCGACGCTTTCTGGATAGCGAGGTTGCCGGAGGCCTTTTGCTGATGGCAGCGGCAGCGCTTGCGCTCATCGTAGCCAATTCACCTCTCTCACAAACCTATTTCGACGCTCTTCGTGTTTATATCGGCCCGCTGAGCCTTGAGCACTGGATCAATGATGCGCTGATGGCGGTGTTTTTCCTGCTCGTCGGGCTGGAGATCAAACGCGAATTCATCGACGGGCAGCTTGCAAGCTGGCCAAACCGGATGCTGCCGGGCATTGCTGCGGCAGGCGGTGTGATCCTGCCTGCGCTCATATTCGCGGCGCTCAATTTCGACGATCCTGACAAGCTGCGCGGCTGGGCGGTGCCTTCCGCAACCGATATCGCCTTCGCGCTCGGCGTCCTGTCGCTGCTTGGCTCACGCGTACCGTCGAGCCTCAAGGTTTTTCTGGCGACGCTCGCCATTCTCGATGATCTGGCCGCCGTCGTCATCATCGCCATTTTCTACACAGCCGAAATCTCGATGCCCTATCTGGGCGGGGCTTTCATAACTGCGATCGCGCTTTTCACAATGAACCGCATGGGCGTGATGAAGCTGCTGCCCTATCTGATCGGCGGCGCAATTTTGTGGTTCTTCGTGCTCAATTCCGGCGTTCACGCCACCGTCGCCGGTGTGGTGACGGCACTGATGGTGCCGCTGAAACCTGCGCCCGGCAAACCGGATGACATGACGTCACCGCTGCACATCCTCGAACATGCGCTGGCAAAACCGGTCGCCTTCCTCATCGTGCCGATCTTCGGCTTTGCCAATGCGGGCATTTCCTTTGCCGGGCTCGATGCCTCGGTGATGGGCGACACGCTGACACTCGGCATTCTGCTCGGGCTTTTTGTTGGCAAGCAGCTTGGTGTGTTCGGCGCAGCCTGGCTCGCCATCAAGACCGGCCTTGCGCAAAAGCCGATGGGCGCCAGCTGGGCGCAGCTTTATGGCGTCGCCATATTGTGCGGCATCGGCTTTACCATGAGCATCTTCATCGGGCTTTTGTCCTTCCCGTCCGATCTCATGCAGACCGAAACGAAAATTGGCGTTCTGGCCGGTTCGGCGCTCTCGGCCATATTCGGCTATGGGCTGTTGCGGATCGTGGCAAAACCCACGAAAAAATGATCCTACTCACCCTCCGAAGATATAAATTTTCGGAGGGTTTTCTTTGTGTTTCCCAGATTGCTTCCTACATTGGCAACCAACAGTTGATCCAGTTTGGAGTTTGCCTTGCCCGGTTTATTGACGCGCCTTGTTCCGCGCCGCTTTCGCAATGCCGCAATTGAAATTCCCGTCGTGCGCCTGCATGGCGCCATCATGAGTGGCGGTTCAGCGCTGCGCCCGTCGCTATCGCTGGCATCGACCGCTGCCGTGCTGGAAAAGGCCTTCAGCAACAAGCACGCGCCAGCCGTGGCGATTTCGCTCAATTCTCCCGGCGGTTCGCCGGTGCAGTCGCGCCTGATCTATCGCCGCATTCGCGATCTCGCCTCCGAACACCAGAAAAAGGTTTTCATCTTCGTTGAGGATGTGGCCGCATCCGGCGGTTATATGATTGCCCTGGCCGGCGACGAGATCATCGCAGACCCCTCCTCCATCGTCGGCTCCATCGGCGTGGTTTCCGCGTCATTCGGTTTTCCGGAATTGCTGAAAAAAATCGGCGTGGAGCGGCGCGTCTATACCGCCGGCAGCAACAAGGTCACGCTCGACCCGTTCCAGCCGGAAAAGAAGGCCGACATCGAACGGCTGAAATCGCTGCAACTCGAAATCCACGACACCTTCATCGAAATGGTCAAGGAACGGCGTGGCAACAAGCTTGTCGAGGAATCCGACCTGTTCACCGGCCTGTTCTGGACCGGCACGACAGCCTTGCAGCTCGGCCTCATCGACGGGCTGGGCGACATGCGCAGTTTCCTGCGCAAGACCTATGGCGACAAGGTGGAGCTCCAGCTGATCCAGCCCCAGCGCGGACTGCTTGGCCGCAAGGTTCCGGGCGTCGGCATGGCGCTTTCATCGGCGTTTTCCGGCTTGGAACCGGCGGAAATTGCCGCCCATCTCGGCGACGGCCTGCTCTCCGTTGCCGAAGAAAAAGCGCTTTGGGGACGCTATGGTCTTTGAAACACCACGGTTTCTCGTGATAAGATGTCAGAAATGACAGGGTGCGATAAGCGCGCGCCCAACACGACACATAAGGAATTTGGTCATGCCACAGCTCATTTTTCTGCTGCTGATCATCATCGCCGCCTGGTATGGCTACCGCTCGTTCAAGCGTGAAGCCACACGCGTGTCGCAGCGCGTTCGTCAGGCCGAGAAGGAAGCGCAGAACCGTGCCAACGGCACGCTGGTGCAGGACCCGAAAACCGGCGAATATTACGTCAAGAAAGACTGATCCGCTTAAACCCCGATGACCGACACCCTGTTGCGCGCCCGGCCTGCTGACAGCCGGTCTGTTACCCGTCTTGCCCCAGCGAAAATCAACCTCGCGCTGCACGTCACAGGACGGCGCGACGATGGCTATCATCTGCTCGACATGCTGGTGGTCTTTGCGCACTATGGCGATACGATAACGGTTGCCGATGCGCCGGAAGACCGGTTTACGGTCAGCGGGCCTTTCGCCTCGGCGGTTCCCCTCGATGGCGGCAATCTGGTGCTCAAGGCGCGCGATGCATTGCGCGCGCATTCCGGGCGCGATCTGCCGCCCGTTGCCATTCATCTTGAGAAAAACCTGCCCATAGCATCGGGCATTGGCGGCGGCTCCAGCGATGCGGCGGCCACATTGCTTGCCCTCAACACGCTCTGGAACCTCCAATTCGATTTCGACCGGCTCGCCGCGCTCGGTCTGGCGCTTGGCGCTGATCTGCCCATGTGCCTCCACGGTGCGGCGCATGGCACGCCACTGACGGCGCGCGGCATTGGCGAAGACCTTGCACCTGTTACGGGCCTTCCGGCCCTGCCCCTGCTGCTCGTCAATGACGGCACGGCGCTTGCCACGCCCGATGTGTTTCGCGCCCTCGACAAGCGGAACAATCCCGCCTTGCTGCCGCCCGACCAGAATGAACTCGGCGCGCTCTGCCATTACCTTGGCACGACGCGCAATGATCTCCTGTCGCCAGCCCTGGCGCTCGCTCCGCAAATCGGCGACAAGCTTGCGCTGCTACGGGCGGGCGATGCGCTTTACGCCCAGATGTCCGGTTCCGGCGCGACCTGTTTTGCAATCTTCGCCGACGAAGACGCCCTGCAAAAGACCGCAGCCCGCATGAGAGCCGAAAAGCCGGACTGGTTTGTCATCGCGACCGGCACAGCTGCATCGTAACCCTCACACAGCTGTAACCCGCCTCCTCCGATATTGATTCTGCTTGCGTTGCGCTTGCGTGCAGCCCGCAGAAATCCATTCTCCTTTGATAGTCAGTAACACCTTATTCAAAAGGCAGCTATTGTTCACTCTTATTGGACAATAAACACGGACAGTCTGTTCGCGATTTATGAACAAAAAGCGTCATATAACAGTCACGTGATTGCTGGTATATCAATCAAACTGTTGATTTTACGTATATATTTTTCCTATTTTCGATTGTTTCCAAATATTAACGAGCACGAATGTGTGATTAATAAAACATTTTCGTGACTGGAACTTTTGCCCATTGTCACCCATTTCAGCTGCATCGGAACGACGAAAAGAAACGCCGCTCCAGTTTCCAAGGAGATAGGAAATGAAAAAGATTGTTCTTGCTGCTGCTGCCCTCGCCCTGAGCGCCGGCGCTGCCTTCGCTGAAAACCCATATGTTGGCGAACCTGCAGACCTCTATGCAAATGACCGCACCCCGGTTGTTTCGCAGACCGTTGACCACACCGCAACCGCGACCATCCAGTCTGGTTCGGCCTATCAGGACGGCTCTGCTCATCGCTTTGGCGATGCTTCGCCTTCGAGCTACCAGAACTAATCAGGCCAACGCCTGACTGCATAACGGGCGTCGCGCTAAAAACGCCGCTGACGCCCGCCCTGCCGGAATCCTCCCAAGCAATCCCGGCGATTGATTTCCCCTCCCTGATGGATGGCATTTCGGCCACCCGGGACGCCCCGGACAGAACCCAGTGATTGGGTGTCGTTCGTGCGGCAAACGAAAAGGAATATAAAAATGAAAAAGTTTGCTCTTGCTGCTGCCGCCCTTGCCCTTAGCGCCGGTGTTGCTTTCGCAGAAAACCCGCATGTTGGCGAACCTGCCGATCTCTATGCAAACGACCGTACTCCGGTTGCTTCGCAGACCGTTGACCACACGGCAACTGCGACGATCCAGTCGGGTTCGGCTTATCAGGACGGTTCTGCGCATCGTTTTGGCGACGCTTCGCCTTCGAGCTACCAGAACTAATCAGGCCAAAGCCTGCTGCATAACGGGCGTCGCGTTCGAACGCTGACGCCCAAGGCCGGGCCTCAAACGATCCGGCTTCAACAGTTATCTCCCCGAAGGATGGTGCCTGAGCCACCCGGGTGCCCTTACTTGCTTCCCGATTGGTTCGGGTGCCATCCGAAGGGCGATCTTCAAAGGAATATGAAAATGAAAAAGCTTGCTCTTGCTGCCGTTGCCGTTGCCCTTAGCGCCGGTGCTGCTTTCGCAGAAAACCCGCATGTCGGCGAACCGGCCGACCTCTATGCAAATGACCGCACCCCGGTTGCTTCGCAGACCGTTGACCACACCGCAACCGCGACGATCCAGTCGGGTTCGACCTATCAGGACGGTTCTGCACATCGTTTTGGCGACGCTTCGCCTTCGAGCTACCAGAACTAAACAAGGTAGAAGCGAAAGCTGCTATCTTACAAAAAGGCGAAGCTCCTGCTTCGCCTTTTGCTGTTTAGAGCCTGAATCAAAAAGCGGCATGTGTGTGCGAAAATGGTGATTTTCGAGTACCGGAGCGGAGCGTACTCAAAGTACGTGAGCACCGGAACGCAGAACATTGCCATTTGCAGCCACACAGGACGACATTTGGAGCAGGCTCTTAGGGACCGCTTCAGT
>NZ_JABXGB010000045.1:0-19279 GCF_022627935.1 Ochrobactrum sp. C6C9
TTGCGTGACTATGTGCAAATCAAGAAACCCGGCACGAGTGACCCGGCAAGCCGTCCGAACGATATCTTATTCGACAGTCGCTATCCACAATTCCAGATTATCGCACAGGGCTTTATCCCGATATCGAGCTTTGGCAACTCGTCGGCAGGAGACGCGGTATACAAGGGCGCGAGAACCTATCGGTTGAACTTCAATAATGCCGGTTTCGTGCCTTACCTAAAATACTCAACCGTGTTCCCGAACTGCGTGACGACGCCGATCTATCGAGCCGAGCGCGGGGTTGATGTTTCCAACATATCCATGCTGGCCGAAGTGAACGACACCTATGTCGATTTCTTCTGTTCGCCGGATAGCGGTTGGTCTGATGCATTCAGTCAGGCTGGCAGCTGGACGCGACTTGATTACGGTGCCCGTATTCAGGGTGTCCGGTACTACATTTTTGGCATAACGCCGAACTGATCTCAGGAGAAAAATCTATGGCTACTTTGTCCGACTACATGTCGGGAACGATTTCGCTCGCCAATGGGTCAGTGACCGTTACGGGAACCGGCACGCTGTTCGAGGCAACGCGGTTTCGCGAAGGTGACACTCTTCAAATCCAGAACCTGACCGCTGTCATTGCCAGCGTCGATAGCGACACGCAACTGACGCTTGCAGAGCCGTGGACGGGCCTCGATATCGTCAACGGCGCATACCGCGCCCGACAGCTTGGCGACGGGTCGCGGGTCTCGACGCAAGCCGCAACCATTATCGAACTGCTCGGCAATGGTGTTTTGATGAACTTGGCCGAACTCGGCGTCGAGGAAGGGAAGGTGCCAGTCGGTGGGCCTACGGGTGAGTATGAGCTTATTGATAAAGGTCAGATGGGCGTCCAAGACCCGAACGGAAGCCTTGGCAAGCTGGCGGCTCTGACGCTGGCGGCGAACAAAATTCTAAATACCGACGGTTCCGGCAATCTAATTCAGTCCGATATCACGGCAGCGGCACTCGTGTTGCTCAAGCTGGCAGGAACAACGGCGGCAAACAAGTTTCCGTATTTCATTGGTGAGGATGGAGCGGCTCTCGCTGACCTCACTTCGCAAGCTCGAACAATGCTTGCAAGCACAACGCCTGCTGTTACCTCGCTTGGATTTACCCCTATCAATCGTGCTGGAGATACCGGAATAACGGGCAATCTGAAGACGACGGGAAAGGTATATGTTGGCGCTGCCATGCCGACTAGTACACCTGAGACGGGTTCACCCGCTCTACAGGCGCAGGGGGTCGTTGGGTCGCATTCCGCTGCATTGCTTTATTACAACGACGCCAGCATGTATTTGATGGGTTTTTATAAGGGCGGGTATGGCCTTTCAGGCGGCATTCGTGGCGATGGAGCAAATGGGGTGCAATTCCTCACATCGTCCGATTACCGATTGAAATACGATGTCGAGCCGTTGGTGACTTTCAGCATTGGCGAGGAAGATTTCCAAGAGCTTGGCCCAGCATTGCTCCGCGTTATGGCCTTCCGTCCGGTGCGTCATAAATGGGTAGACGGTGACGGCGAGTTTGTGCACGGCTTCCTCGCTCATGAGCTTCAACAAGCTGCGCCGCATGCAGTTTCTGGAGTGAAGGACGAGACGGCCATCGTTGGTGTAGCCAAAGACGAAGATGGCAATATCATCGCCGAAAACATCAAGGAAACGCAGTGCCCTGAAGGCGCGACATGGACCGAAACGAGCATCACAGATGTGTACCAAAAGGTCGATTATTCGCGCATCACAGCAGACCTCGCGGCAGCGGTACAGGAATTGACCACGATAGTTCTCGATCAAAAGCGACGGCTTGATAATCTTCCTGAATGATTTGCAGGATTAAACCCAACAACACCCGGACGAGGCGCATCGCTTTTGAGGTGTCTTTTGTGCCGGTAAGGAAAACCGAATGAGCACTCAGGTTTAACATGGCCGTGGCACTGCCCAAGGTGGGAAATCACGGAACGACGCGCTGTCCATTGGCCTTTCTCAAGACCGCTGTGAATTCGTTCGATCCTGGTACGGTCTCGTGAACTTCCTCGGCAACCAGACTAATATAATTCAATTTGCATAGACGAGTGATCATCTCTCGAAAAGATGCGGGCGTAAACTGCCATGCGTGCACGTCGATATAACCGCCATTTGCTCCTTCCCAAGCTTGGACGGCGAGTTTGATGCGCGATAGAACTGCATTTTCGTACGTGTCATCGAAGCTGTTGCCTTCCCAGTGACGTGCTGGATCATTGTGCGTGGTCAGCGCAAAGTGCTCGATGGCGCTCGTCAAAGAGTGAACTTTTCTGCCTTCGATGTGAGCGGCAACCACTTCGGCGATACTTGACACCTCAATCCCCGCGTCGAAGCAATATCGCTTGTCTGGAATGATGAGGAAGTACGCGCCGCTTTCATTTAGAAGATTAGCTACATCGTTCAGATGCCGTATAAAGTCCGGTTGATGCTCGATGCAGTGAGAACTCAGGACCGCGTCAAATTTACGAACAACAACGGAAAGATCGCCATTCCGTGAAACAAAATCTATGTGAGGCGCATGCTTAATCTCGTAGCCAATTGTATTAGCCCGTAAGATGAGCTCTTCCCTCGTCAATACATCGAAGTACGAAATATTTTCTCCTATAAGGACTGGATTGCAAAATGGGCCAATCTCTAACGCGCTTACCGCTTCACTGGCCAGCATCGCTAGGCCGTTTCGTGTGGATGCATTTATCGAATAGAGGCGGCCCTCTTTACGTCCAAAGCATTGATAATGGGTAACAGCATCAACGCCAGCTTGCGCTACATCCGGGTTGAGGCGCAGATAAAGATCCGGATCGAAATCAAATGGTAAGCTGTCCGTCATTCCACCGATACTTTCCATCCATGGGGCCGATAGCACAACCGTTGTGAGCGCAACGAACACCCCACCTTTTCTTTTGTGAATGATGCCGCGAGATAAGCTCTTTGATTGATAGGAGCGGACCGGGATGATTGGAGATCGCGCTGATGCCATGCTTGAAGACATGGATGAAGCCAGGCATGAGGGCAAGTATCGTCGGATCGAGGTGATTACCGGCCGGCGGCAGCGGCGGAATTGGACTGACGAGGAGAAGGCACGGATCCTTGCGGAAAGCGCGGAACCTGATGTTAACATCTCGGCCGTTGCCCGGCGCTGGGGCGTCAATCGCGGCTTGCTGAACGTCTGGCGCCGGGACGCTGGGCTGACCTCCCAACGATCTGCGAGGTCCAGTGCGCAGCAGGCGATGTTCGTGCCCGTGACGGTGGTTGGCGATCGAACGCCTCCCGGAAGCTTGCCGTCGGATGTCGCCCACGTTGCCGCAGGTCGGATTGAGATCGAGATTGCTGGCGCGCGCATGACGGTTATGGGCCCGGTAGCACCTGAACTGGCGCAAGCGATGGTGGCGGCCTTGCGAGGTCGCCGGTGATCGGAGTTTCGCCGAGTGGCGTGAAGATCATGGTGGCGACGCAACCTGTCGACTTCCGGCGCGGTATGAATGGTCTTGTGGCTTTGGTGGCGTCAGCGCTTGCGGCCGATCCCTATTGTGGCGACGTGTTCGTGTTCCGCGCCAAGCGTCTGGATCGACTTCGCTGCATTTACTGGGATGGGTCAGGCATGATCCTGGCGACAAAGTGGTTGGAAAGCGGAAAGTTTGTTTGGCCCCCGATCCGCGATGGTGCGATGCAGATGAATGCCCAGGAGTTCTCACTTTTACTGGCGGGCATTGACTGGACACGGGTCAAGCGAAACGCGGTGAGACGACCCTCAAAAGTAGGCTGATCCTATTGGTTTTGCTTGAAGATTCAGGCTCATATGGTAGGGTCAGTCATGCTGCTTCGACCCGATCCCTTGCCTCAGGATGCTGCGCAATTGACCCGGATCATTCTCTCGCTCGACGAAGAGAATGCCGACCTCAAAGCGCGTATTGTCTTCCTTGAGCGCCAGCTCTTCGGGACGAAATCGGAGAAGATGACGATCATCGATCCGGCCCAGGCAACACTCGACCTGGGCCATCCAGGCGATATTCCCGTTGCAGCCAATGACGATGCCGCACCGGCCGATGAAGACAAAACACAGGCACGGCGATCGCCTGCCCGCAATATCGGCCGTTTGCCCAAGCATCTTCCGCGCTATGAAGAGATCATTGAGCCGGAGAGCAAGATTTGCCCTTGCTGTTCGTTCGAACTGCATTGCATCGGCACGGACGTCAGCGAGGCGCTCGACATCGTACCTGCTGTTGTCCGGGTCAAACGGACGATCCGGCCGCGCTATGCATGCCGGGCCTGTGAGAGTGCCGTCGTGCAAGCACCTGCACCGGCGCGCGTGATGGACGGTGGCATGGTGACCACTGCGTTTGCCGCGCATGTCGCTGTTTCGAAGTTTGCCTGGCATCTCCCGCTCAATCGTCAGGCGCAAATGCTGGCCTCCTGCGGTGTCATCATCGATCGCGGCACGCTTGGCGCCTGGGTAATGCGGGTCGCCTGGTGGCTGGAGCTTCTCTATGACGCGCTTACCGCCTTTATCCGCTCGCAGCCGAGAGTGTTCTGTGACGAGACGCCGTTGCCCCGGCTCGAGCCGGGCCGCAAACGAACCAAGGTCTGCCAGTTATGGGCGCAGGCGGTTGACGACCGTCCCTGGAATGGTCCGGCACCGCCGGCTGTGGCCTATATCTTTACCGAAAGCCGCAGCGCCCGCGAGATCGAGGGACAATTGTCGTCGTTTACCGGCGTGCTTCAAGTCGATGGATACCAAGCCTATAAAACCATGGTCAAACGTCGGGGCAAGAGCAATGTCGCACCCATGCGGCTAGCCTTCTGCCTTGCCCATGCCCGGCGCAAGTTCGTTGATGTCGTCAAGCTGACGGGTTCTTCGGAGGCTTTGTCGATCCTTGCCAGGATTGCGGAAATCTATCGGATCGAAGCAAAACTGCGCGGCGAAAGCGCCGATACCCGGCTCGTCGTGAGACGTCGGGAGGCAGCTCCAGTCATGAGGGAGCTGAAGGCCCACCTCACCGAACTGCGCGACGAGGTGTCGGCGAAATCGGCACTTGGCAAGGCCGTCAGCTACACGCTCAACCATTGGAGCGGGTTGACAGCCTGCCTTGATGATGGCCGGATCGAGGTCGACTCCAATGTGGTCGAGCGTTCAATGAAATCCGTGGCCCTGACGAGGAAGAATTCGTTGTTCGTGGGCAACGAGCGGGGTGGAAAGACTTTCGCTGTCCTCGCATCGCTCGTCAACACCTGTAAACTGAATGGTGTGGACCCCGAGGTCTGGCTTGCCGATGTGCTGGAGCGCATCATCTCCGGCAAAGTGAAAGCCAACGAAATGGAAAGTCTCCTGCCGTGGGCCTGGAAGGCTGAGCGTGAAGCGATGACACAGCAGGAGCGACGGGCGGCATGACACCGAACAGCCAGGCGACGACGGCACGACCGAAGCTCGATGACGAGGCGTTCGAAGCCTTTATCAGGGCACGTCGTCCGGCATCGCCAATCTGGTCAATGAGCGGTCTCGATGGTTATCTTACGGCTCTCATCATCGGCCCGAAGTTCATCGACCCACGCAAGTGGATCCCGGAACTGACCGGCCAGGACGCCCTGAACTTGCCGATGCAAACAACCGAACATCGGGCCGTGCAGACGATCGTTGCGGAATATAACCGTATCTCCGCGAACCTTTCCGAAACCCCGAAAGACCACAGGCCCAGGTTCACCAGGATCGATGACCAAACCTTTGATCCGTTCGATTGGGACCTCTGCTTTTTGCTGGCAACAGGATACGCGCCGAGGCTTTGGCAGCCGGTTCTTCGAGGTCATGCCGGGACTGGCGATATCATTGCGCCCATCCGCAAGCTCGGCGAGACAAAACGGAAAGCGACCCGCCAGGATGCTGCTGACGTCGCCGAAGCACTCGTCAATATCCGAACCTACTTTATGCCGAAGCGGGCAAAACAGAAGTTCTGAAAGAAAGTGCTATTGCGATCCCGTCAACGCCGAAAGCAGTGGGCTGTTCGTCGCGCTCACCAACCGTTAGTGGCTTAGGTCCCATAAGACTAAGTCAACATATAGGTTAGAGTAAACCTACAATGCCGCCCACTGAGGCGGCTTTTTCTTTGTTGAAAGGAAATCCCGGCATGTCTCTCAACACGCCGGGCTACGCGCTTTAGCGCGCGGCGAACACGATGGGCGCGCTGTTTAACAAGAGCACGGTTTACAGCGTGCAGCCGTAAGCTGCGAGAGCAACGCCGCCGACCGCACCGATGACTGACCATCCAATCATGCTGATACCCATGAAGCTGTGATACGTGTCCGCTGAAATCTTCTTGAAAGCCGCAACCACCAAAAGGTTTGCTAATGCGCCAGCAATGAGACCGATACCGTTTGCGACATATGCCGCTGGATGAAGTGCCATGGTCTGCATAAAATACGGTCTCAGCAGGAAAGTCGCTCCCAGCATTCCTGCGATCAACACAAAAACGGAAACCATTCCGAAACCGGACCATCTTACGAGCATTTGGTGAATTACCTTTGTCTTGGAGAAGATCAGGCGGTAATGGCCCTTGCTTGCTCACCGGGCAACCCACCGATGACAAAATCCTCAAGAAAAACCCCGGAACAAGCCGGGGCTATTTGTCAGCGAACTTGCAGTACCTCGCCGGAATACCGGTCGATGACTACCCGCATTTCATCATCGTAACGGTCCACTCCACGGACGATATAGACATTGCGTTTACGTGAGACGCTGTCAATTTCATCCATACCCTCTCTCTGAGCGATGCGTGCCGCACGACGTTCGCTGATATCTTCGCGATATCGCGGGCGATCACTTTCAGGTTCTACTAGGCGGATGCCGTTCGGGCCGATTTCTATACTCTGCGCGTGCGCAGGAAGAGCGGAAGCCAATACTGTTATCAGTGCTGCGAAAGCTGCAGTTTTGTACATTGTCTATCCAACATTCAGTGGTTCATATCGCCCGCCAATTACCGGCGGCTTTGTACATCGCCTCATCTCCGGTGAACACTGGCTTGTGGCTCAATTACGCTAACAAAGCGAATGATCCTGTGATGTCTTCAAGGCAGCCGACCGGATCCGCATTCTTGGTGGCGTTCGATATACTTCCGATTCAGCAAATCGACGGCCTCCTTGGCGTCACTTTCGCTGAGCCCGGACTGTTTATGGCCTTCAATAGAGACGATCTCGCCGTTGAATACGTCATACACGCACCAAGTCATATCGCTCTCCAGACGCATGTCGAAACCATTTCTAATCATAACCATTCCTCCAATGATCAGACTAACGGTCTCGAAATAACGAACGGGAGGATCTTTCGTTCGTTCAATTGGAATTACGCTTAAGAACGAACCGTGCGCACGGAGCGCTAATTGAGCTCCCAACTCCATTACAGGAAATCCCCATGAACCAAACAACGTTCTTCGCGTATGCGAGGCGCGCGCCTTTTGGCGGGCGCTTGAGCCAGGCGCAGGTCGACGGCACGTCGGCTATTTTGGCCGAAGCTGAGCGCCGAGGCCTGCCAGCCGAGCAGACGGCTTATGTGCTCGCAACGGCATTCCACGAAACCGGCGGCAAGATGCAGCCGATCGAGGAAAACCTGAACTACACCAGTGCGGCACGCATCAGGCAGGTCTGGCCGTCGCGGTTTAGCACGGTAGCTGCCGCCCATCCTTATGTGCGTAACCCGCAGGGACTCGCCAATAAGGTCTATGGCGGTCGCATGGGCAATACCGGCGCTAACGACGGCTGGTTATACCGCGGTCGCGCCTTGGCGATGATCACCGGCAAGGACAATTACAAGAAGTACGGCCTTGGCGATAACCCCGACGCCGCGCTGGAGATGGCGACAGCTATCCGCATCCTGTTTGACGGGATGATCAACGGCAAGTTTACAGGCAAGCGGCTGGCGGATTATTTCGGCGCCGATAACGCTAACCCAGTGGGCGCCCGCGCTATCGTCAACGGCACGGATAAAGCAAGCCTCATCGCCGGCTATTATCGCAACTTCTTCGATAGCCTCGTTGCGGCCCGTGAAATGAAGCCCGCCGCGGCCGAGGACGCCAAGCCTGATGATGTGCCTCTGCTCGAAAGCCCCGCCGTTAAACTGATGCTTACGGGTGGTGCTGGCACGATGGCGACCAGCCTTATTGGCGCTGTGGCTAACCCGTGGGCGTTCGCAACTGTCGCGCTTCTGCTGGTCGCAGCGGGCGCGGGGGTCTGGCTTTGGAAGAGCGGCAGGCTTGAGCTGAAGAGGGCGGCGGCGTGAGTAAGATTACGGTGGTGATCGATTACGACACGGACACGGATACGGCGCAGGTCCAGTACGGCGGCAAAACGCAGGAATGGCGCGCCGCCAAGCTGACCTTCGCTCAGGGAATTACTGAGACGCGCGATGGCTACCTCATCCGCCGCGAACGCGACGGCAGCGCGTCCATTATGCTGACGGGAGTGCCGACATGACCTGGCTCTTATCCCTCCGCTCCAAAATCACAGGCTGGGCCGTGGCAATCGTCGCGGCCTTTGCGATTCTGGTGGGCGCATACCTCAAAGGCAGGGCGGACAACGCCACAAGCGCAACCGCCGACCGGCTGAAAGCCGCCAACGAAGCAAGGAAAATCGAAGATGAAACCAGCAAGCTTGGCGGCGATGATGTTGACGCTGCTCTGTCTCGGTGGATGCGTGATAGCCGGTAGCTACTGCGATGTTGCCCGGCCTGTCCGCCCGAGCATCGAGGATAGCCTGACCGACGGCACGAAGCGTCAGATCCTCGCGGAAAACACGAAACTTGAAAAGCTTTGCGGGGTGCGTCCGTGAGGGAGCGACTGTGGCTGGCTTGCCTATGGCTGGGCGTAGCGGCAAGGGGGATTATCGGATGACCGGTGCTGAAATCATGGCCGTTGTCGGCTTTATCGTGATGCTGATGGGCTTTCTGTTCGGGCTTTGGAAGTACGTAGAAAGCCAGATCGCGAAAGCTGAGACGCGCAACGCGGCAAAGGCCGAAGCTGCGACCGCGCTTGCCAGCCTGACGCGGCAAGAGCTTTCCGACTACAAGCTGCGCGCGGCGGAGACGTTCGCCACCAAGGCAGGCATGCAGGAACAGACGTCGCAGATCATGCGCGCCATCGAAAGTGTGGCGCACCGTATCGATGGGCTAACCGAGCGGATTGATAATCTGATGCAGCCAAAATCGGTGAGAAGTAGAAATTAATTCCTAAAAAGTGGGAACAAAAGATACCGCATGCGCATTATACGTTCGCAAATGCCAAATATGAATGGAGAATACAATATGCGTCGTATTTTGTTAGCTGCTGTTGCAACTGCTGCACTTGTTTCTTTTGCAAATGCGCAGAGCGCTACCGCAACGCAAGAAGAGGTATTTGTTACTGCAAAGCCTACCGACGTTATTACTAGTAATATTCTTAACCTTGATGTTACGAATTCTAACGATGAGAGCATCGGCAAGATCCAGGATGTAGTGATGGGCGACGGTGACGTCGAAGGCTATATCGTATCGGTTGGCGGCTTCTTGGGCGTCGGCGAAAAGTATGTAGTCGTTGACCCGGATGCTATCGAGATTGTCTATTCTGAGAATGATAAGAAATGGTCGGCGAAAATGAACGCCACCAAGGAACAGCTCGAAAAGGCCACCGAGTTTAAGTACGAAGGCCGATGGGCCAAGTAACCAGTTTTTGAGAGAGCGGCTTTCGGGCCGCTCTTTTCATTTTTGGTAAGCTAGAGGCGCGAGCAGCTAACAGCTGCTTTTCAGGTTCAAGCGCTCTCCGGATCATGTGAATGCAGACGGCTTAAAGAGAGCTATCAGCCCCGCTGGGCCGTGGTTCCTATTTATGCAAGCGTGTAGAACCAGATTACCGGCGCTAGGATCAGAATCGCCAAGCCAATCCAGAGCGCCCGCCATCCCGCATTCTTCGTTCCCAAGAATGCCGTCATGACTATGGCCGCCGCTATCATCACGGTAATCGGCCAGTAGATTGACATATACACGAGGGCGGCAACCCACCAAGAAATTGAAATCATACGCGCTTGTAGCTGGTACGCAGTGCGGCGGCAATATCTAGTGGCGGGGGGCAGGGTGTGATCAGCCAAAAAGTAGTTTGAATTCATAAGCGAGGCGAGCGCATCCCAACCCAAATAAGATAAGTGATCCTATGCACGTCGCTATGCCTCCGTACATGTAACGATCAGCGATCAGTATTTCTTTGTCTTTAACAAAGGGTAGACCCGACCGCTCGTTTCTGTCCACATGCCGCGCGGAAAGGAAAGCGAGGGGATAAGTCAATCCGGCGAAAAAAGCGCCAGTCGCCCAGAGAGCCAAGGGCCAGAACACCACTGGCCCAAAACCCGCGCCTACAAGCGATCCGAGTTGGCTAATAAACGCAACGGCGCCCCCTCCGTTTAACAGCACGGACGTATTTACAGCCGCACGGGCATAATCTTGCGATATCTGACGGTAATCAGCCATGTCTCGTCTATGCTGGCTGCACCTGCGTATACTTCAGCGCAGCATTTTTGATGCGGTCAGCATACTCATAGATTTGATCAAGGCTTTCTATGATGATGCGGTCTTCGGCATCTCCATCGAATATACCAATATACTTCGTCGAACGATTGAAGTGCAGGCGCACGAGCGGCTTTCGATTGTTGTCATCAAGTAGAACAGCACAGTACGATTTTGCGTCCCGCATAAACACACGTTTTGCCGCGACTACCTCACGACAGATGGCCTTTACAACCATGAAACCTTCAACTTCGTCCTCTGTCGTAACGATCTCTGGATCATCCGCTGGCTGTTCGATTTGCTCCATGACCTCTTCCGTTCCTGCGAGGGCGTTGGATAGACGGCTCTTCACGGCGTCCATGATGACGTCACGGAAAGCTGATTTCGTTACTGCCGTGAGCATTTCTTTTACGGGAGCGGTGAGACGACCGTCATATACATCGGCAGCGACAATACGAACGAAGTCTTCGGTGGGCTCTTCGATTAGGCTGTTGATGGCTTTTTTAATTCCGGACGCGTACTTCAGTCGTTCAGCAGTCGCCAGAATATTATCGACGTTAAAGCTGGCCTTCTCAAATTTTTTGAGTTCGACAGCAATCGCTGGATTAAAGTCAGCAATATCAAATACAAAGAACGGTCGGGTGTCGAGTTTGTTTGGCGCATCCAGATCGGTGTAAAAATTAAATGTCCGACCGTTCGTTAAAATTGCAAATTTTGCATTGGTTACACTGAAGTAGCGATATAGCTGATCTAGATGCTTTTTCTCCAATGTAAATGTAATCGGCTTGCATTCGATCAAAATCCGAATTTCATCATCGATTTTGATTGCGTAGTCGACTTTCTCACCTTTCTTACCAACAGCGTCAGCAGTGAACTCGGGTATGACCTCATTTGGATCAAAAACATCGTATCCAAGTGCACGAAGGAATGGCAGGATGACGGCAGTTTTGACGGCTTCTTCAGTTGCCATCGTGCTTGAATGCGTCTTCACGCGGTCAGCGATGATCTTAAGGCTTTCTTCGAAAGTACTCATGCCCCATCCCCCAATGCGGTAAATCCAAGTTAATCCGAAGCTGTCAGAGGAATGTTGAAACGTCAACTACCAATAGTTGTCGAGGTGGTTTTTAATTTTCCCCACCCATTAACACCCCATTTATCAAGACATTCCATCCTTCCTTTTGCGCCGCTCACCACGGCTACCAACCAAACACGAGGAGACTGTATGTCCAATGACAGACA
Organism: Ochrobactrum sp. C6C9; assembly: GCF_022627935.1. Taxonomy (NCBI): domain Bacteria; kingdom Pseudomonadati; phylum Pseudomonadota; class Alphaproteobacteria; order Hyphomicrobiales; family Brucellaceae; genus Ochrobactrum; species Ochrobactrum sp. C6C9. Next base: position 11,788 of record NZ_JABXGB010000045.1, read on the forward strand.
GTGCGCGGGTGCGCGCCTTTCACACGAAGAACTCCTGCGCCGCGCCGAGGCTTACCGCGAGCACGGCACGCTGGTTAAAGCTGCCAGTGCGCTCGGCATAAAGAAGTCGGCATTCCACGAGAGCATCAAGCGGGCGGCTGAGATTGGGCTGTTGGGGCCGTCACCGACGTTGCCCGGCTATGCGATCAAAAGCCTGACCGAGACGCCGAACGGCACTTTCATGCGCCAAACGAAAGAGGCTGGTCTGGTTTACGAGCCGACGGCCGGCCTCGCGGTCAAAGGCAAGACGACGCTCGTCAATGCCGAAGGCCGGGTTATTACGCAGCACATTATGGAGCGGGCTGATGCCAGCGCACAGCGTGCGGCACTGGATGCCATGGTGTCGGCTCTTTCGGAAAGCCTGCCGCGTGTCAGCATCATGCCAGCTCCGCGCGGCACGAATGCCGACCTTCTCAATTTCTTCTGCTTGACGGATGCCCATTTTGGGATGCTGGCATGGCGTGAAGAAACCGGTGCCGATTACGATATCGAGATTGCAGAGCAGCTTGTTACGGACTGGTTCGCTGCCGCGATTGATCTTGCGCCAGATGCGCACACCGCCGTTTTGGCGCAACTCGGTGACCTTGCCCATTACGACAGCATGGAAACGGTCACGCCTGCCAGTAAGCACGTGTTGGATTCGGACTCACGACTGCAGAAGATAATTCGCGTCATCATCCGGACCGTTCGGCGTGTCATCGACATGCTGCTGCAAAAACATCAGCACGTGCACATCATTATGGCGCAGGGCAACCACGACCCGGCCTCCTCGGCATGGCTTCGAGAAATGCTTGCAGCGATGTACGAAACCGAGCCCCGCATCACCGTCGATAACTCGCCCAGCCTTTATTACGCCTACGAGTGGGGCAAGACAGCGATCTTTGCGCATCACGGTCATAAGCGCGGAGTCAATAACGTCGATGCGACGCTCGCTGGCATGTTCCGCGAAATGTATGGACGGAGCAAATATGCCTATGCGCACATCGGCCATTTGCATTCGGACGAAGGGCGCAAGTCTGGTCTGATGTATGTCGAGCGCCACGAGACGCTGGCGGCGCCAGACGCATATGCTGCCGGCGGAGGTTGGCTGTCAGGCAGATCGGCGAAGGTCATCACGTACTCAAAGCTGTACGGCGAAGTTTCGCGCCTGACGCTCAGGCCTGAAATGGTCCAAGGCGCTGCGCGTTTGCTGGTGACCGCGAATGATAACCAGCCCAAGCGGGCTGCAGCTTAAAAAGAAAAAGGCGGGTTTTGCCCGCCTCTCACTTCGTTGTCCTATTGTGCAGCAAGAATGCCTGCAATCAATCCGGTGGCACCTGCAATGAGAAGGAACTGATTATCGACCTTAACCCAATGCTGGCCACGACCAGGCTTACGAAGACCGTAGCGATTGTAGTCGCGGATTTCCTGATGGCGGCGCCAATCGCTGTAACGCTGACCCTTTGACCACTGATGACGGCCGTAGTCGCGGCGATCATGGCGATAGAACTCCTTGCCGTGATGCGGGCGCTGCGGCTCATAGCGCTGTGGAGCAGGCTTGCTGTGATGGTAATCGCGGGCCTGTGCCATTGGAGCGGCAACGAACGTCATAGCGATGGCGGCTAGTACAGCTTTCTTGAACATGAATGCTCTCCTTTGTTGTCCGCAAGATATCGGGAGCGAACTGAACGCTAGATGAACAGACGTAAGTGCAAACATTAAATAAATTCAATGTGATGTTTGTAAAATATTAACCAAAATACTAACCACCGCAGCCAAAAACACGAGGAGAGAATATGCATGAAGAAGCAGAAGACCGCGCTGCACGAGCGGCTGTTGAAGAACGGCAGATGAGGGCAGGCGGGGCGGTTATAAGCTGCCTGCCAACACCTTATAACGACAACCCGCCAACTACCGGCAAGCCACTCGTCATCATCGAAAGCCCTTACAGCGGCGACGTGGAGCGCAATACCGAATATGCGCGCGCTTGCCTTCTAGATAGTCTGCGCCGGGGCGAAGCACCGATTGCGAGCCATTTGCTACATACGCAGGTGTTGGACGACTTGCGGCCTGATGAACGTGTACTCGGCATCGAGGCTGGCCTCGCGTGGTATCGGGTGGCGGATAAATGCGTTGTTTACGGTGACCGTGGCATTAACGGTGGTATGATCGAGGGCATCGAGCGGGCCAAGCGGTACGGAGTGTTGGTCGAGTTCCGCAATATTGAAGCAAGCGCCGCAGGAGAAAACCCATGAGTAACCTTGAAACAGCAATTGCGGTAGCGGCAGCGGCGCATATGGACCAGAAGAGCGATAACGGCGATCCGTACATTCTGCATCCACTGCGCGTCATGATGGCTCAGGAGACGCGCGAAACGCAGATCCTCGCTGTTATGCACGACATGATCGAGCACACGAACACGTCACTGAACGATATCTATTCGTTCGGCTTTGACGACGACATCGTTCTTGCCTTGAATTCGATCACGCGTCGCGATGACGAAGACTATCTCGTCTACGTCAAACGGGCTTGCTCCAATCCTATCGCGCGACCGGTGAAGATCGCAGACCTGCGCGACAATTTGCGTGCCTATGGCGACGATGAGGAACACCGAGTGCGCTACACCGCAGCTCTCGAAATGATCGGGGAGGCGCCATGATCCCCTTCAAAGTTGGTGATCAGGTGGTCTGCATCGATGCCAAGGTCGGCTTCGAGCAGTTCATCGAAATCCGGGAAGGCGAAGTTTACACCATTTCGTGGATAGGCCCGTTTGAACATTACACGCAGGGCAACTACATCGGCGTTCGTCTGAAAGGCGTCGATCGAGGAATCTGCCCGCAGTTCGGTTATGACAATCCGCCGTTCGCGGCGCGTCGGTTTCGCCCGCTTGTTCGCGATAAGCTTTCGTCAGTTCGCGGGTTACTCGCAGGCGGGCCAGTAACTGAGAAGTTCGAAGAGCCGAAGCGGAAGGTGAGGGAGGTTGTCTAATGGGTGTTATTGGACCAAACGGCAAGTTTATGAGTGCGCCCCAGCGGATCGGCTCGCTGCCAGCCTATGCGCCAGCTATCAAATCCGACGGCGGCAGCACGAGCTATTACGAGCTGCCTCCCCATGCGACCGAGCTAAACGACCTGATCGAGCACAAAGGCATGTCCTTCGCGCTCGGCAACATCTTCAAGGCTTGCTATAGGTTCGGTGAGAAAGACGCGGCCAGCCGAATGTACGATCTGAATAAGATTATTTATTTCGCTGAGAGGCTGAAGGCATTGGAAACGAGAAGAAAAACCTAGCCAGTAACGCGGCTCCCTTGGGTTCTTATCTACGAAAAGAACGTTTTCGCGATGAGCCTCCGCACGACCGCCTAAGTATATTGGAAAGTTTTGTCCAATCTTCTGAGGGGGATGACATCTGTTTGTGCGCGTCTTCAATATCGCGCTGCGTAGCAACAGCATTTTTCACCACGCTAAAATTACTGTTCGGAATGGTAATTCCGATATTCACTTCATGGTTATTCATTCTAATCTCTCTTTCGTGTTGGCTCCCTTGCCGGGCAATAAAAAAGGTCGGGCTATTGCCCGACCCCAAAAGTCAACTTCTTCCGATTGTGCCAGTACATCCGTGGTCACTAGAAAGAAGAAACTTCATTCAAGCCGCCTGCAAATTACAAACGGACATTTTTCCAGACTTGCGATCCTGTTCAAGATCATAAGTCAGCTTCTGACCTTCACTGAGCGTATGCATACCTGCTCGCTCAACAGCGGAGATGTGAACAAACGCATCCAAACCGCCGTTTTCAGGCTGAATGAAACCAAAGCCTTTTGCTGCGTTAAACCATTTAACTGTGCCGGTGCTCATATGAACCCCTTTCATAGCAATATTGATATCCGCGTTTGAATTAAACGCAGAGATGAAACGATTTTTTAAAGGGAGTTTTCGTTCGGCGCGCAGTGCTAATCGCGCAGGGAGCAAATCTCAGCAAGAAAATCTCGATTTCTAGCTTTTATCAGCTTAAATAAATTTTGTCAAATTATTAATATCTCACGATCTCTTTCATAGAGAGAAAAACTTAAATCTATTACTATTTCTGTTGTCTTCATATAGAGATAACAAGTTACTTGAGAGGCCCGGTGCGGGCTCCCTCAAATGATGATTGTTAAGCTGTGCCGTAAGAGAATGAGCCATCAGTGTGGGGGCCTGCATTCGCTTGAATGTCGCCCATGACCTCAGCCATAAAGCTATTTAAAATCAATACCGAGTCATTGTAATGAGGACCCGGCAGTGGCTTCATCCTGGCTGTTAAATAACCGGCTTTCATAATCATCTGCTTCAGTATGCGATGGTTTGAGTGAAAATCAATATTATGGATGTTGGAAGACATAGCGTCCTCCTTTCAAATTGCGGGCAAGGGCAGTTCAGCCCGCGTCAGCTGAGCCCGTATTCAATCAAAAGCTGACAACCTATGGTGGACGGACTGCACGCGAATAGCAAGCGGACAATTAAGGTCACTTAAGGGCAAACCGTACTTTGTACCAACGGCCCTACAATTGATTCATTAGCGGAAGTTTAATTCGTATCAAAAAGAACCCCGCAGCGAAAACCGCGCGGGGTAAGGCTACTGAGCCCTCTCTCCCAAGGGCGACAAAAATTTACCCATCTGGTCAAAAAAGTAAAGCCTGACATGAAGTCAGGCTTCAAACTTTCTGCCTTTCAGGGATGTAGGCCGCCTTCTTCGGCGGCTCGATGGCCGGCGGCTAAAGAGGTTGTCCATCTGGGAAAAAAATCAAAAGGGCCCCGGATTCCTCCAGAGCCCTTTTCGCCTAAGCGGATTGGTTATCTGTGGTAAGATAAGCCACCCCAAATTCTGCCTTCGTCACGATGACGGCCTCCGTGTATGGCTCCGATGTAGGCTGCCACAGCGGCAACGAGAGCAGATGCTGCAAGCAGGAATGCAGTGAGAATGCCAGTTATTCTGGCCTTTTCAGCAGTTTCAGCCGCTTGAGCCTTTACTTCTTCAGCAGCTTTCTCGGCCTGTGCTTGAGCGTCGGCGAGTGCCTTCTTCGCTTCTTCCACTTTCGCCTGAGCTTCGGAGCGCAGGGCCTGAACGCGCTCAACGGTCTGGTTCACTCGCGTCTGGGCGTCATTTTGACTAAGTCCCGTCCGCGTGGCGACTTGGTTTGTGAGCCAAGCGCGGTCAGCGTCAGAAATTTCGCCAGTACTAAGAAGGTTTCCCAGAATGCCGCTTATCTGACGTTGGAAATCCGCCAAGTTCTGTGCTTCCTGACCGGCCACAGAGCTTCCTTGGGCGTCTGTGCGCAGCAGGCTATCTGTAAGATAGTCTAATGGGTTGGTTTTCAGTCCTTGCGGCAACATCTGCTCTACGGATGGAGCGGCCGCTTGCCCTGCGCCTTGCGCAAGCCCCGAGACAGCTTGCCCTGCACCTGAAACGATGCCGCCCGCTAACTGACCGGCGCCCTGAGCGGCGCTGCCAACAACTGTACCAGCGGTTTGTACTGCTGTCTCAGCCGCGCTTCCAACCGCTTTTGCGCCACCTGAAATAGCGCTGAGGAGTAGCAGCGTGGAAACGATCGTTCCCAAACCCCATACAACCAAGCCGTTCAGGCCGTCCCGAACGGTTAGTTCGTCACGAGTTGCGGTTCCAGCGGGGCGGCGCATTCTTCCGGTGATATATCCGCCGAGCATATAAGAGGCGACCGTCGATATGACGATAAAGAGCGCCGTAATAACGAGCCATACCGTACTTATATCCCCGCCTTCATCGACGGAAAATGAGCTTAAGCCAAGGCCGCCGGCGAATGTGGTCAGGACGGCCATCACACCTGATGCCACTGTAGCGCCAGCAAAGATTGCCGCCCAGTCTACATAGCCGCGATCAGACGTCTTTTCTACGACAGTTGGATCTACCATCAACGTAACCCCAGAAAAGAGAGAATGAACAACACGATGACAACTAGTCCTACTAAATAGATGATAGAGTTCATGTTGATTGTCTCCTTCGCATAGATAAAAAAATGCCCGAAGGTCGGGATTTTAGTGATCGATGGATTGTGCTCTGGAGATGAGAACTCGGCAGCTATTAAAAAGTTTCATTCAGTATGAATTTTATTTATTCTAAAAATACTTAGTCGGGTCGGTGGGCACTGTCCGAACTGCTCACTTCGACTTTCGTGTCTCGTTCTTCAACGAATTCCGCAAAGTGTCCATGATGTTAATCATAATCGGCTGGTTCCATATTGGAGTTTGCGGCGGGAAAATGATCTTCTGGATGCCGGAATTGATATTTCTGGTGTGTCAATTTGGCGGCCAATTCTGACATGTAGCCGAGGTCTCGAAGCCCGCTCTCATAAAGCATGATAATTGTGCCAGAGAGATCTATCCCCACATACTCTCTTTCGCTTTCATCGAGCAGGACAACAGCATCGGAATAAATCCGTCGCATAAAGTTCACTTCCTCGATTGTATAAATGCGGCTTCCCTCGCTAAAAAACGGCATGATTAGCCTCCCTTCAGTCCCTCAACCAAAGCAAAAGCCGTGGGGCATTGATTCAAGTGATATAGGTTAATGCGGAACGGCCCAGAAGGTTTCTGAAAAGTATGCCCTTGGCGCAGAAAAGGCTATTCCATGGGTGTGATAGGTTCCATGGTGTCATCGCCAGTGTAGCGACTGTTGTTGACCTGGGGCGACACGCGCCACGCTTGCAGTACGTCGTCATTTGCGGGTTTGAGCAAATCTTCACGTGGCTCTGACAACCAGAGGTGCCAGTCCTTCTCGTCCAAGATGACGGGCATTCGGGTGTGAATTTTTGCCATGAAGTCGTTAGCGGCACAGGTGATTATCGTGCAGCTTTTCACCTCTTCGCCGGTGGTTCGGTCGCGCCATGTCTCATGCAGGCCTGCGAAGGTCAGGGGCTTCCCGTCCTTAGCAGAGATGAACCAGGGTTGGCGCGCCTCTTTCGGGCCCGTCCATTCAAAAAAACCAGAGGCCGGGATAAGGCAGCGGGTGCTTTTGAAGGCGGAGCGAAACATTGGCTTACTGGCGATCTCTTCAGACCGTGCGTTGAAAGTAGCCGGGACACTCTTCAAATCCTTCGACCACCAGTTGGGCACGAGCCACCAACGCATTTCTGAATAGTAGAGTGCGCCGTCTTTCTGCGTGATTACGCCCACCTGCGTGGTCGGCGCGATATTGTAGCGAGGCTGGATATTCCGAGGCGTAACTGCCGTCAGATTGTACATCGCGTGGATTTCAGCCCACGTATAGGTCTGGGTAAATCGTCCGCACATGCGCGCCTCCGGTTGCTGGAAATGTAGTGCGCTTATTGTTTTCGTCCAGCCAGCGCGAAATACGGCGGATGGCGTATTTAATCTACAAGCCTGAGTTGGTTGAATGTACTCCAACCTTCCGCAGGGGAAGGGAATATTGGAGGGTGCTATGAAATTTGCAATTATCGCGATG
>NZ_JABXGB010000046.1:0-19101 GCF_022627935.1 Ochrobactrum sp. C6C9
CCTAAGGTATGATAAGGCATGCGGAAAGCTTGCGGAACATGCTCCGCTTTTTGCTTGCAATCAACCAAGTTGATACCCAAAGCAATATCGAAATCCGAAAAAGATGGGGCCGCTATCCGGTTCTTGAGGAATTCTGTCCTGTTTTGGTGGCGAAGCCGCTAAACACGCTTTATAGCGAGGGAATGGACAAGGGGATTCCGGTCAGGCATGGACGTGCGAAATCAGGTTGAGCAATTGCAGGAAGAGGCCAGTGCATCCGGTCCGGCTCTGACGCTTTCCAGCGTTACCCGCCAGTTTGGCCCTGTCCTTGCGCTCAACAATGTGTCGCTTGACGTGCAGGCCGGTGAAATCATCTGTCTCGTGGGCCATTCCGGCTGCGGCAAGACCTCCATGCTGCGCATTATCGCCGGTATCGACGCGCCCGATGGCGGCTTGCTGACCATGGGCGGCAATGTGCTCGCCTCTCCAACCACATTCGTCGAACCCGATAAGCGCAATATCGGCGTGGTCTTTCAGGATTATGCGCTGTTTCCGCATCTGAGCGTTCGCGACAATGTCATGTTCGGTCTGCGCAAGATGCGCCGCGATTTGGCTGAGGGCCGCGTGCGCGAACTGCTTGAACTTGTGGGCCTGTCGCATATGGCCGACCGCTATCCGCACATGTTGTCGGGCGGCGAGCAGCAGCGCGTGGCGCTGATCCGCGCGCTGGCGCCAAAGCCGCATCTTTTGTTGATGGACGAGCCGTTTTCCAATCTCGACCGGGGCCTGCGGGCAAAGGTGCGCCGCGAGACGGTCGGCCTGTTGCGGGCGCTTGGCACCACGGCAATTATCGTGACGCATGAGGCGGAAGAAGCGCTTTCGACCGGAGACCGCGTTGTGCTGATGCGTTCGGGCGAGATCGTTCAAAGCGGCACCGCGCGTGATCTTCATGATCGTCCTGAAAGCCGCTATGCCGCAGACTTCTTTTGCGATTTCAACGTCATTCCGGGTGTGGTGCAGAGCAATGCGGTGGAAACTGTTTACGGCAATTTCAAAGCGCCGCAAGCGCTGCAATCCGTGAAAGACGTGTCCGTCTATCTGCGTCCTGCCGATCTGCATATCGTCGCGGATGATGAGGCTGATCCCACCGATCTGCGCTGCCTGATCGAGATGCGCACCTTTCTGGGTGAAACGGAGGAACTGGTGCTCCATGCCGACGCCGCGCCGCTGCGTTTACGCCTGCGCACGCCGGTCCATGTGCCGAATACGGTCAATCACGTGTTTGTTCGTTTCGACCGCGACAAGGCCTTGATCTTCCACAGCTGATTCCAATTGGTTCGCATTTGCGTGGCAGGGCGATTGACCGGGCCAGAAACTGCTCATATAAGTTGATTGCATAACTCATCATTTTATTTGGAACCATTCCAAACGGAGGTAAAATGCCTATTTTCGCGCGTGCCAGCCTTGCTCTCGTTGCAGCGACTTTTCTATCTGGAACTGCTTCCGCCAATGAGGTGAATATCTACACGACGCGCGAACCGGGCCTCATTCAGCCTCTGCTGGACGCATTCAAGGCTTCGACGGGCATCACGGTCAACACCGTGTTCTTGAAGGATGGTCTGGCCGAGCGCGTCGCATCGGAAGGCGCAAGCTCTCCTGCCGATATTCTGATGACGGTCGATGCGGGCAATCTCGTTGATCTCGCAGAAAAGGGGCTGACCCAGCCGGTCGAATCCAAGACCCTGAACGAAGCCGTGCCGGAGCAGCTTCGTGACGCCAAGGGCAACTGGTATGCCCTGTCGCTGCGCGCCCGCGTGGTTTATGCGTCGAAGGATCTGGAACTCGACGCCATCAATTATGAAGACCTGTCCGATCCGAAGTGGAAGGGCAAGATCTGCATCCGCTCCGGTCAGCATCCTTACAACACCGCGCTTTTCGCCGATTACATCGCCCATTACGGCGCTGAAAAGACCGAAGCCTGGCTGACCGGCCTGAAGGCCAATCTGGCCCGCAAGGCTGCCGGTGGTGACCGCGATGGCGCCAAGGATATTGTCGGCGGAATTTGCGATATCGCCGTTGCCAATTCCTATTATGTCGGCCTGATGCGTTCGGGTAAGGGCGGCGATGAGCAGAAGGGCTGGGGCGAGGGCATCAAGGTCATCCTCCCGACTTTCAAGGATGGCGGCACGCAGGTCAATATCAGCGGCGCAGCCGTGGCCAAGAATGCCCCGCATAAGGAAGAGGCTGTCAAGCTTCTCGAATATCTGGTTTCCGACGAAGCGCAGAAGATTTATGCCGAGGCCAATTACGAATATCCGGTGAAGCCGGGCGCTCCGGTCGATGCGATTGTAAAGTCGTTTGGCGAATTGAATATCGACAAGGTTCCGCTGACCCAAATCGTCAGCCATCGCAAGGAAGCCAGCGAACTGGTTGATAAGGTTGGTTTCGACAACTAAAACCAGAATGACAGTATGAACAAAGCGCCGGTGCTTCATGCGCCGGCGTTTCAGTATAACGAGCACAATGACACCTATGCCCGCCACAGCACGACGTTCGCTTTTCCGGCCTGCAAGGGCGGGGCGCGTCTGGCTTTGGGCTTCAGCGGTGATTGCGCTTCTTGTTTTCCTGCCGGTTCTGGCGCTCGCTCGCGAAGCTTTGCAGGGTTCGGCAGGCCTGTGGCAGCATCTGTTCGCGACATTGTTGCCGACAGCCTTTGCCGATACGATCATTCTTCTGCTTGGCGTCGGCTTCATTGCCGCGCTCGTCGGGACGTCGATGGCGTGGCTGGTGACAGCCTATGATTTTCGCGGGCGCGGTATTCTGGAATGGGCGCTGCTGCTGCCGCTGGCGGTGCCGACCTATATCGTCGCCTATACCTATCTGGACATTCTTCATCCGATAGGGCCGGTGCAGGGCGCAATTCGCTATATTTTGGGCTTTGATAGCCCGCGCCAGTTCCGCTTGCCGGATATTCGCTCGATGACCGGCTGCATTCTGCTGCTGGGCTTCGTGCTCTATCCTTATGTTTATATCCCGACCCGGGCGATGTTTCTGACGCAGTCGGCGAGCCTCATGGATGCCGCACGAACCCTTGGCGTCAGTCGCCGCGGCATTTTCTGGCGGGTGGCGTTGCCGCTGGCGCGTCCCGCTGTTGCCGTTGGTGTCAGCCTCGCCTTGATGGAAACGCTGAACGATGTGGGCGCGGCTGAGTTTCTCGGCGTTCGCACGCTGACCGTATCGATCTACACGACATGGATCACGCGATCCGATCTGCCGGGCGCGGCACAGCTGGCGCTGGCTTTGCTGCTGATCGTGGTGGCGCTGGTGTCGCTGGAGCGTTGGGCGCGGCGCAAACAGCGCTTTGCTTCCAACATCCGCCATTCGCGCGGTTTTGAACCATCGAAGGTTTCAGCAGCCAGAGGGCTGGGGCTGTTTGCTATCGGGTCTTTGCCGGTGGTCATCGGCTTTGTCGGACCGGCGCTCTATCTGCTTATCGAAGCAATCAAGCGCGCCCGCTTCGCAGGCATATCGCCGCGTCTTGCCGGGGAGGCGGTCAACACGCTGCTGCTGGCCTCGATTGCGACAGCGATTGTGCTGGTCTGTGGCATGGCGGTTGCTTATGCGGTGCGTCTGTTTCCAGGCGCTTCCTCCCGCTGGTTCTATCGCCTGTCGACCATGGGCTATGCCGCCCCCGGTACGGTGATTGCCATTGGTATTCTCGTCGTTTCGGGCAGCTTCGATCATGTGTTCAACCAACTGGCCGGGTATCTTCTCGGCGTTCCCGCCGGTCTGATCCTGATCGGTTCGGGTGCCGCTGTGGTTTATGCCTATGGGGTGCGGTTTATGGCCATCGCCGCTGGCGGCATCGATGCCGGGCTGGAGCGCATTCCGCTGTCGCTCGATCATGCATCGCGCACGCTTGGACGAAGCGTGACGGCGACATTCCGCTCCGTGCATCTGCCGCTCTCCAGAACGGCAATTGTTGCAGCCGGATTGCTGGTTTTCGTGGACTGTGTGAAGGAGCTGCCCGCGACTTTGCTTCTCCGCCCGCTCAATATGGAAACTTTCGCGACGCATCTTTACGGCGAAGCCGCCCGCGGTACATATGAAGAAGCGTCGATTGCCGCACTTGCCATTGTGGTGATCGGTATTGTGCCGGTTATCCTGCTTGCGCGGGTAGGCCGTAGGACTGTCGATTCCGCGCGTCAATATTAAAATTGTCTAATATAGTAAGTGTCTTAAGTATAGACCTTATACCCTGGTATCGCTTGGCTTTTATGCTCGAATTTATGATTGCTTAAGTAGTGTAGGCTAAAGAAAATCCTGTTATATAATAAAACTACCAATATGCTTCGGTCAGGGCCGACGCGGCCTTGCGCGAATGAGAGCGGGGGCGTGACGTGTTCAAAGTTATCGAATGCATATCCGTACAGCACGACAGATCTATCGTCATCCTGGCCGCCCTCATTTCCTTCATAGGTGTCTTTGCGTTTTTTCTTCTGCTGGCGAGAGCGGGCGAATGCGCCGATCATCGCCGTGACAGCTGGCTCGCAACCGCTGCCTTTGCAGGCGGCTTGAGCGTCTGGGCAACGCATTTCGTTGCGATGCTCGCCTATCAGGGCACGGTGGCGATCGAGTTTGACCTCATCATCACGACGCTTTCAGCTGTGATTGCCATTGCCGGTTTCTGGGTCATACTTCGCTTGCTCAATTTCGACAGCGTCAAGGCAAACCTGTTTGCAGGATTTTGTGGCGCGCTGGTGATCGCCGCAATGCATTTCAACGGCATGGCCGCAATCCGGGCTGCTGCGACAGTCCAGTTTGATGCAGTGCCTATCATCGTCGGCGCGGTTGTCTCCACCCTGTTGCTGGCTGGCGCTTTCGAGGTGATGCGTCTCTCAGGCCGTTGGATGCGCATTTCCCTTGCCACGGTTCTCGGCGTCGGCTCGATCTGCGTCCTGCATTTCACCACCATGTCGTCCAGCACTTTGATACCCGATCCAAGCCTGCCTGCGGCTGATCCGCTGGGTACGGGCCGCATGTGGATCGTCGGCGCTGTGGCGACGGTCTCTTGCTTCATCGCGTTCATGACTGTCGCTGCCGTATTCATCGACCGTTACATGACGGATTTGAAGGGCTTTGCCAATGCGACGCTGGACGGGCTTGCCGTCATCCGCGACGACCGGATCGTCGAAGTGAATGCGCGCTTTTCGCGTTTGATGAACAGCACTGAAAAGGCGCTGATCGGGCGTTCGCCAGAGGATTTGCTGCTGACGGCAGATGGTCTGCCCGCCGCCGCGCCGCGCACGGCTGCGGTCGAGGCGACTCCCCGGCAGGAAAATGACGAGCGGATTTTCGAACTCGCCGTCCACACGATTGAATATCAGGGCAAGGCCTGTGAAGTGCTCGCCGTGCGAGACCTGACGGAAAAGCACGCCGCGCAGCGTCAGATCGAGCATATGGCGAACCATGATGCGCTGACCGATCTTCCCAATCGCGCCTTTTTCGAACAGCGCCTGTCCAATGCCGTAGGCGGACGCTCGCAGCAGCGTTGCGCCGTCTTCGCGCTCGATCTCGACCGGTTCAAGGCGGTGAACGATATTTTCGGTCATGCGCAGGGCGACCGGGTGTTGAAAACCGTTGCCAATATTCTGCGGCGCACGATTAGCGGCGTCGATACGGCGGCGCGCATTGGCGGCGACGAGTTCGTGATCCTGCAGGTCGGCGTGCCGCAGCCTTCAGGCGCGCGCAAGCTTGCCGAGCGGATATTGGACGAATTTAAAAAGGAAATGAATATGATCGCCGATCAGACGGCGGTGGGCGTCAGTATCGGTGTTGCGATCTATCCGACCGATGGCCGTGATGCCGAAACGCTCCGCCACGCTGCCGACGTCGCGCTTTACCGCGCAAAGACTAGCGGCAAGGGCATGGTTGCGTTCTATTCGCCGGAAATGGATCGCGAGATTACCGAGCGGCGGCAGCTGGAAGCCGATCTGCGGCAGGCCATGTCGCGCGGTCAGATAACAATCGCCTACCAGCCGCTGATCGGAACCGCCGACGGTTCCTGCAAGGGCTACGAAGCGCTGTTGCGCTGGACGCATCCGGAGCGCGGAACCATTCCGCCGGAAGTGTTCATTCCGATTGCCGAGGAAACCGGTGTCATTATCGCCCTTGGCGAATGGGTGCTGCGGGAAGCATGCCGGACGGCAGCAAGCTGGGACCGGCACCTGACGGTCGCCGTCAATGTGTCTCCGATCCAGTTTCGCCTGACCAATCTGCCTGAGACAGTCGCCGCCATTCTGGATGAAACCGGACTTGAGGCCTATCGGCTGGAACTTGAAGTTACGGAAGCGGCACTCATCAAGGACAGGCCCACCACGCTGGAACTGCTGCGCCGGATCAAGAAACTGGGCGTGCGCATCGTGATGGACGATTTCGGCACCGGCTATTCCTCGCTGAACAACCTCCAGAGCTTCCCATTCGACAAGATCAAGATCGACCGCAGCTTCATCAATACGATGGAAACCGATGTCAGTTCCCACGCGATTGTGCGGGCAATTGTCGGGCTTGGGCGCAGTCTCGATCTGCCCGTCGTAGCGGAAGGTATCGAAAATTTTCATCAGCACCGCATGGTGATCGAAGAGGGCTGCGCACAGGTGCAGGGTTTCCTGTTCGGGCGCCCCGCACAGGCGCCAGGCATGGCCGACCCGTCAGAAATTGTTCTCTACAAGAAATTTGTGGACAAATAAAACGTTCCGCCTTGCTTGCTGCGGCGAATAAAGTGGAGCTTCGGAAGCGGCTCCCGGGCTCTCTATACTCTGCCAAATTGTTACAAGGCTGTTACATGACAGTCGCGCGATGTGCTTTCAGGGCGCGTCCGGCGGCCTGCGCGTCGGTAGCGCCAAGACAAATAATCCAAGACTATCAAAGGGGTTGCCACAGCACCCGTATCGGAGGGGAGCGGGGATAGTATAATGTTTTCAACACGATATTTCGCGTGATCGCAATAATATGTGAATTTATTACAAGGAGCTTTCCGTGCTTCTAACACGTTGAAGCCACAAATTGACAGCTCAATGGGGCTGAAGCATCGGGCAAGAAACGACATCGTTTTGGAAAGCACGGTGTAAAGGAAAGTAAACAATACCTTCGATCCGGAAGGAAAAGCCATGTGGCGGCTTTTGACCTGACGTATCGCGGCTTAAGTTGGATGATAGATACAATGCTTACTTCGCAGCAATGGCTCCCGGTCGAATTGCTCAACATCGGGCTGGCCGCGGCTCTTTTCTTCGCCTGCCTTGTCCACTCTCTGTGGAAGGCGGTCTTCGATGAACTCAATCCGGTTTTCTGGCGCCGCACGGCTGCCCTTTTGTGGGCTGGTGTCGTGGTCGTCGCGCTGAGCGGCGGGCTGGACAGCTTCGACTGGGTACAGGCAATCGGCTGGATGCTCGTCGCCGGTGGCGTTGCCGCAACGGTGGTTCGCGCCGGTCTTTCCTATTATCGCCAGTATTGCGCGCAGAACCCGCAGGGTGTCTTCGGTCGTCGCACGCGGCTTTCGGGACGGTGAGCCTTATGTTTGCAAGAACCGAAACAATGCCCTTGCGGCAACACCGCCCTTATAGCCTGCGCTCGTTCTTTATCCGCGCTTTTGGCTCTGCACGATCCCGTAAATATTCGTAGAACGGGCGCCGGAGCGGCAATAGGCGAAGAACGGCCCTTCTGCCTCGTCAAGCGCCGCCGCCATGGCATGGACATCATCCTGCGTCAGCTGGCCGCCAACCACCGGAATGTAATAGGTGGCGAGGCCAGCTTTCTCTGCAACACGCGCAATTTCTGCAAAATCCGGCTGTTCCGGGCCGCCTTCGCCATCGGGACGGTTGCAGATGATCGTCTGAAAGCCTTCTGCCGCAATGTCGCGTACGTCATCGGGCGAAATCTGGCCCGAGACTGAGTAATTATCGTCGATCTGGCGAATATCCATTTTATCCTCGCTATCGGCGCTGCCTTTCATACACAATATATTCGGGCGATGGCCGAAATACTTGTGCTGCATGCCTGTTCGCTGGCACCATACATAAAACCCGATATGATGCTACAGCAAACTGTAGCAATGTGTCGGGATGCGCAAACAGCAGGCAAGAGAAATGACAATACCCAAGATCAGTCAGGATGTGGTGCGCCTCGCACATCGCGTTTCGGGCTTCCAGGAAGGGCACCGCGCCGTGCCCGAGGAAGTGCCGGTCGCGATGAGCTACAACGGCTCCACACAGGCTGTCATGATGGCGACCCCATCCGATCTGGAGGATTTCGCGGTCGGGTTCAGTCTGACCGAAGGTATTATCGACGATGCCGGCCAGATTGAAAGCATCGAGCTTGTCGCATTCGCGGAAGGCGTGGATGTGCAGATGCGCCTTGCTGAATTGCCGGAACAGCGGCTGGCGGCGCGTCGCCGTTTCATGGCTGGCCCGGTTGGCTGCGGACTATGCGGCATCGATTCCATCGAACAGGCCTTGCGCCCGGTGAAGCCGCTCGCGGTGGACGGCTACCGTTTTTCGGCGAGCACCATTGCCATCGCGATGGCGGCACTCGGGCGTGAACAACAATTGAATGCGATCACCCATTCGGTTCACGCAGCTGGTTTCTACACACCGCAGCAGGGATTGATTGCTGCGCGTGAGGATGTTGGCCGGCATAATGCGCTGGACAAGCTCGTTGGCGCTCTGGCGCGTAGCGAGTTCGCAACCGGATGCGGCATAACCGTGATCACGAGCCGGGTATCCGTTGAAATGGTGCAAAAGGCAGTGAAGCTTGGCGCGCCGGTTCTTGCGGCTATTTCAGCGCCCACGGCACTCGCCATTCGCACGGCACAGGAGGCCAATCTCACTCTGGTCGCCATCGTGCGCGGCGAAGAATTCGATATCTACACCCATGGCGAGCGTATTGTGGTCGACTGAGATACGGCCCCGCATGGCGGGGCCGTTCCTGTGAGCGATCAAACCAATGCGGCGATACGGCTGTGTTCGCCGACGATCTGCAAGGCCGCGTGAGCGGCTTCGACACCCTTCACCTTGAAATGGTTGAAGAAGAAGTCGTGATGCTCCTTGCTGTCATGGAAATGATGCGGGGTCAGAACGACGCTCAGCACCGGCACTTCGGTTTCCAGCTGCACCTGCATCATGCCGTTGATGACGGCAGTGGCCACGAAATCATGGCGATAGATGCCGCCATCGATGACGAATGCGGAGCCGACGATGGCTGCATACTGGCCGGTCTTGGCAAGCGTCTTGGCATGAAGCGGAATTTCGTAAGCGCCGGGAACATCGAAGACGTCCACTTCGACATTGGTGCCGGTTTGGGCGGCGAGTTCCGCGATAAAGCTCTTGCGGGCTTCGTCGACAATGTCGGCGTGCCAGCGGGCCTGAATGAATGCAACTTTGAAGGAAGTCTTGTTCGGATAGCTCTGGTTCATAGGTTCCTCAAGAAACTAGAATCAGGGCGCACAAAGGAACGCATTGCTCGCGTCGGGAGACGCAATTCGTCACGCTCTTTTGCTCTCTTTCATCCGGACTATACCGTCGGCTCCGGCATCTCACCGGATCTGCTGACCCTGACAGAAGAAGCGAATCAGCTTCCTTCTTTCAGGCGCTCGCGGGCTTAGAAATCGCTTTCCATACCGCCGGTGGGGAATCTCACCCCGCCCCGAGAACAAGCCCACGCACTATTGCGAGAGCACCCTTAAATTAAGTGGCGGCTGCGATCTTGTCCAGTCGGTTCACAGGATTTTTATCCCATTAAAGAGCGTGCAGCGTCATTTTTGGTCTACGGAAATTCAAACGTTTAGGCGCTAGCCGCAACAGCTCCCCAAAAAAGCCTAAATGCCTCATTTCTCATGCGAAATTGCCCGCAGAAAAGGGCAGCAAATTTTAATCGATTAAATTTTTCACTATTTATCATATCTGCCGTATTGACACCCATCAGGGGTTTCAGCCTATCCTAAGCATTACATCTTGTCGGTTGGATGCGGTTCATCCATAAAAGACAACGTTGTCAATTGGGGTGAGGCGGCGTAAAGATGGTATGGAGGACATCGCAGCACGTCGTGTCGTTTGGCCGGGGTATCCGGCGGGGATCATCTCCCTGTGTCGGGTTGCGGCAGTGAATGAGGAGGAGCCGGTTGTATGGAGCGACCGGTTTCAGTTTGCGCCTGAAGGCGCGGACAGGACGAAGGAAATATAAGTTTCGTTTGTTTCTACGGGAGGTAGACATGCATAAACTTCTGAAACTCGCCGCTATGGGCACCGCTGCCTGCGCTTTGCTCGCCGGAATGGCGCCTGTCGCAAATGCACAGGATGCCAAGCAGAATGTTGAGGTTCTGCACTGGTGGACCGCTGGCGGTGAAGCTGCCGCGCTCGATGTTCTCAAGAAGGACCTCGAAAAGAAGGGCATCAGCTGGACTGACATGCCGGTTGCAGGCGGTGGCGGCACCGAAGCCATGACCGTTCTGCGCGCCCGCGTTACCGCTGGCAACGCACCGACCGCCGTGCAGATGCTCGGTTTCGACATTCGCGACTGGGCCGAGCAGGGCGCTCTTGGCAATCTCGATGAAGTTGCCAACAAGGAAGGCTGGGACAAGGTCATTCCGGCTCCGTTGCAGGCATTCGCCAAGTATGAAGATCACTGGATCGCCGCGCCTGTGAATGTCCACACCACCAACTGGATGTGGATCAACAAGGCCGCGCTCGACAAGGCAGGCGGCAAGGAACCGGCAAACTGGGATGAGTTGATTGCGCTTCTCGACAAGTTCAAGGAGCAGGGCATCACGCCAATCGCCCACGGTGGCCAGCCTTGGCAGGATGCGACGATCTTCGACGCTGTCGTGCTTTCGTTCGGCACCGATTTCTACAAGAAGGCCTTCATCGATCTCGACCCGGAAACGCTGGGCAGTGATACGATGAAGCAGGCTTTTGACCGTATGACCAAGCTGCGCAGCTATGTCGATGACAACTTCTCCGGTCGCGACTGGAACCTGGCTTCGGCCATGGTCATCGAAGGCAAGGCCGGTCTGCAGTTCATGGGCGACTGGGCCAAGGGCGAATTCGTGAAGGCCGGCAAGAAGCCGGGCACGGATTTCGTCTGCATGCGCTATCCGGGCACGCAGGGCGCGGTGACCTTCAACTCCGACATGTTCGCGATGTTCAAGGTTTCCGACGACAAGATCCCGGCGCAGATGGAAATGGCATCGGCTGTTGAAAGCCCGACCTTCCAGTCGGCCTTCAACGTGGTCAAGGGCTCGGCGCCTGCACGCACCGACGTGCCGAACACCGACTTCGATGCTTGCGGCCAGAAGGCTATCGCCGACCTGAAGGAAGCCGATGGCAAGGGCACGATGCTGGGTTCCATGGCGCATGGCTATGCCAATCCGGCAGCCGTCAAGAACGCGATCTACGACGTGGTGACCCGCGAGTTCAACGGACAGCTCTCTTCGGAAGATGCTGTCAAGGAACTCGTCTCGGCTGTCGCTGCAGCGAAGTGATGCGCTGAATAGGCGTCCGGGAAGTTTAAACCTCCCGGACGTTTTTTATCCGGCCCGGATTCTCCGACCGGCGCAGCAATATCGTAACTAATCAAGCATTGCATGATGTTGTCTTGCATGGTTCCATCTGAACCGGTGAAGGCATCTCGGACCAACGCATTTTGCAGCCGGGTCGCGATCCGGTCTTGCATAAATGCCGCTGAAACGATCGTCTCCAATACGCCTTCATGGGGCATCAGGAGCGGCGCAAACTGGGTGGCGCAAATATGCAGCGTAACAGCCGATTGCAGGAAATCATCCCCAAGCTGGTCTTGGCTCCGAGTTTCCTGATCGTCCTCGTCTTCGTCTACGGGTTTATCATCTATACCGGCGTGCTTTCGCTGACCAACAGCCGCATGCTGCCATCCTACGGCTTCGTGGGATTGTCCAATTATGAGAAACTCTGGGCGCTGCCGCATTGGTGGCGGGCGATCACCAATCTGGCGATTTTCGCGTCGCTCTATATCATCATCTGCTCGGTGATCGGCCTGTTTCTGGCCATTCTGCTCGACCAGAAGATCCGCGGCGAAGGCTTTTTGCGTCCGATCTATCTCTACCCGATGGCCCTTTCCTTCATCGTGACCGGCACGGCATGGAAGTGGTTTCTCGATCCGGGCATCGGGCTTGAAAACACCATGCATCTGTGGGGTTGGGAAAGTTTTTCCTTCGGCTGGATCAAGAGCAACACCATGGCGATCTACTGTCTGGTGATCGCCGCCGTGTGGCAATCGTCGGGTTTCGTGATGGCGATGTTTCTTGCCGGCCTACGCGGCGTTGATAATGAAATCATCAAAGCGGCCCAGATCGACGGCGCTTCGACCGCCACGATCTATCGCCGCATCATTATTCCGCTGATGCGCCCGGTATTTCTGTCGGCCTTTGTCGTGCTGGCGCATCTGGCGATCAAGGCCTACGATCTGGTGATCGCGCTGACCGGCGGCGGGCCGGGGCAGGCGACCGAACTTCCGGCGACATTCATGTATTCCTATACGTTCACCCGTAACCAGATGGGCATTGGTGCTTCGTCAGCGATTATCATGCTGGCGATGATCTTCTCTATCATCATTCCCTATCTCTATTCGGAAATTCGCGGAGGGTCGCGGTCATGAGCGCCCAGTCGCAAGATAACGCCATCAACAGCGGAAAGCTGACGCGAGCGCTGATCTACACCGCGCTGCTGCTCTTCGCCTTTTATTATCTGTTGCCGCTCTATGTGATGCTGGTCAACTCGTTCAAGCCGCTGGAAGAAATCCGTCAGGGCGGCATGTTGAACTTGCCGCAGCAATGGACCATCGAGCCCTGGCTTTCGGCCTGGTCCACGGCGCAGATCGGTGTGCAGCCTACCGGACTGAAGCCGTTCTTCATCAATTCCATTTTGATGGTCGTGCCTGCCGTGGCAATCTCCACGATCATCGGCGCGTTGAATGGTTACGTGCTGACTAAATGGCGCTTTCGCGGCTCGAACATCTTCTTCGGACTGCTGCTTTTGTCATGCTTCATTCCGTTCCAGATCGTGCTCATCCCCATGGCGCGTGTGCTCGGGCTTTTCGGCATTGCCGGAACGATATGGGGCCTCATCATGGTGCACGTCATCTATGGTCTCGGCTTCACGACCCTCTATTTCCGCAACTATTACGAAGCGTTCCCGACCGAGCTGGTGCGTGCCGCGCAGATTGATGGCGCAAGCTTTTTCCAGATTTTCTGGCGCATTTTGCTGCCGTCGTCGGGGCCGATCATCGTGGTGTCGGTGATCTGGCAGTTCACCAATATCTGGAACGACTTCCTGTTCGGCGCGTCCTTCTCCGGCGCGCACTCCACGCCGATGACGGTTGCGCTCAACAACCTCGTTTCGTCTTCCACAGGCGTCAAGGAATATAACGTCCATTTCGCGGGCGCCATTCTGGCGGCTCTGCCGACGCTGATCGTCTATATCGTATCTGGCCGCTACTTCGTGCGCGGTCTGATGTCCGGTGCCGTCAAGGGATAAGTTCAATATGTCATTTCTGAAAATTACCGATCTCTACAAATCCTATGGCACCGTCTTGATCCTGAAAAACATCAATATCGAGATTGAAGAAGGCGGCTTTCTGGTTCTCGTTGGCCCGTCGGGTTGCGGCAAGTCCACACTGCTCAACACGATTGCCGGTCTTGAGCCGATCACCTCCGGCGACATTGCCATCAACGGCAAATCGGTTGCCGGCCTGCATCCATCTCAGCGCGATATCGCCATGGTCTTCCAGTCCTATGCGCTTTATCCGAACATGACGGTTGCCGGAAACATCGCTTTCGGCATGGAAATCCGCAAAGTTCCGAAGCCCGAGCGCGACAAGGCCATTCAGGAAGTGGCCGACATGTTGCAGATCGGGCATCTGCTCGACCGCAAGCCGAGCCAGCTTTCCGGTGGTCAGCGCCAGCGCGTCGCCATGGGCCGCGCATTGGTGCGCAATCCGCAGGTCTTCCTGTTCGATGAACCGCTGTCGAACCTCGATGCGAAGCTGCGTGTGGATATGCGCACCGAAATCAAGCGGCTGCACAACCGCATGAAAACCACCATTGTCTATGTCACGCATGACCAGATCGAAGCCATGACGCTGGCAACCAAAATCGCGGTGCTTAAAGACGGCGTCTTGCAGCAGTTCGGCACGCCTGCGGAGATTTATAACAATCCGTCCAACATGTTCGTGGCGGATTTCATGGGTTCACCGGCGATGAACCTGCTGTCCGTTGCAGTGGAGAAGAACGGCACGGATTATGCAATCTCGCTTGATCGCGGGGATGGGCAGGCTTTGACGCTGCCGCTGAAGAACGCGCCGCAAGCGCTTGGCGATTACGTGGGCAAACAGGTTGTCTTCGGCATTCGTCCGGAAGCCTTGACTGATCCCGACGGCGCGGATCGCAATGCGGGCGCTGTCGTGGAAGGCGACTGCCTGATTGACGTGGTCGAACCGGCAGGGTCGGACACGTTCGCGGTAACCCGTCTTGGCGGCAAGCATGTGGTCGCCCGGCTGCGCGCCGATGCGCGCATCGTTGCCGGGCAAGCATCGCGGCTCGCCTTCAATCTCGACAAGTCGGTGTTCTTCGATCCGACGAGCCAGGCACGGATTCTGTAGAACAACATTCGCCAGATACGGGAAATCGGTATCTAAACCGCTTCCCCATTCTGGCTCGCCGTTCAAAGCCAAAACGAAAAGAGCGCTTCCGACCAATCGGAAGCGCTCTTTTTCATAATTTGCCTGGAGGGCAAAATCAAATTCGATCTATGAACATCGCAAGCACTGGACCAGCCTCATCGGGCGGTCAACTCAGCGCAGAAAATCCAGTCCCAGAAGACCGACCGCAAGCGCCGTGTTCAGCGAAATGATCATCATGCCATAAACAAGTGCAGTTCTCGTAATATCGTTCATTTCCTACCTCCTTGAGCCGGGACCACCCCTTCCAGACTCGAAGCCTCGTGAAACTGTTACCGAATGTAACAGTCCGTTACGGAGAGCGCAACCCCGCTTTACACAATTGTGAACGATTGAAATCTGCCGTGAGAAAATTGGCTGCCGGCAGCCCGCGCTCGCGGTCCGGTCGCAAAAATCGCCACCAAGTCACCACAATGTGAGAAAAAATTGGCTAGCAATCTATCTATAAGCTCGACATAGCTTCGGCAGGCTTTATGTAAAAAGCACGGCTTATTCGGATATTCATCGTGAACCGCATCATTCCACTTGTGCTGGCTATTGCTCTTTTCATGGAGCAGATGGATTCGAATGTCATCTCGACATCTTTGCCAGCAATTGCCGCAGATATCGGCACCAGCCCGATTGCGCTCAAGCTGGCGCTGACGGCCTATCTCGTCGCGCTCGCGGTGTTCATCCCAGTCAGCGGCTGGATGGCCGATCGGTTTGGCGCCAAAAATGTCTTTCGCGCGGCCATTGCCGTCTTCGTCGTCGGTTCGATTGCCTGTGCAGCAGCAAACTCGCTGACCGCCTTCGTGGTTGCGCGCTTCTTGCAGGGCATGGGCGGCGCGATGATGACGCCGGTGGGGCGTCTTGTGCTTATTCGCTCCACACCGCGCAGTGAGCTTGTCTCCGCCATGGCGTGGCTGACGATCCCGGCCATGGTCGGCCCGTTGGTTGGTCCGCCGGTTGGCGGCTTCATCACGACCTTTCTCACCTGGCACTGGATATTCCTGATCAATGTACCCATCGGCGCTGTCGGTATCTGGTTTGCAACGCGCTTCCTGCCCGATAATGACGAGCGCATCGTCAAGCGTCTCGACTGGCCGGGTTTCGTTCTTTCCGGCATCGCCATGTCTGGTGTGGTCTTCGGCCTCTCAGTGGTCAGCCTTCCGGCGTTGCCGCCCGCCGTTGGCTTGGTCACTCTGGCTGTCGGTCTGATCTGCTCGGTGCTTTACATCGGCCATGCGCGGCGCAGCGCCGATCCGCTGCTCGATCTGCGGCTGTTCGACAATCAGGTTTTCCGTTCGGCAGTGTTCGGCGGCAGTATTTTCCGCTTTGGCATTGGCGCAATTCCGTTTCTGCTGCCGCTGATGTTCCAGCTCGGCTTCGGGTTCTCTCCGTTCCAGTCGGGCATGATAACCTTCGTGTCAGCCATCGGCGCTATCAGCATGAAGTTCGGTGCAAAACGGATTTTCGCTCGGATCGGTTTCCGGCGCGCCTTGATGGCGGGCTCGATCATTTCGGCGGGCTTCATCGCGGTAAACAGCCTGTTCACGCCTGCAACGCCGATCTGGTTCATTCTCGGCTTCCTGCTGGTCGGCGGCTTTGCGCGCTCCCTGTTCTTTACCGGCGTCAATGCGCTGGCCTATGCGGAAATTCCGGATGAGAAGACCAGTCAGGCCACGCCGATGACCGCTGTTGCACAGCAGGTTTCGCTGGCGATTGGCGTTGCGCTTGCCGGCGGCGTTCTGGAAATCAGCAGTGGCTTGCGCGGTGCGCCGCTTGCTTTGGTCGATTTCCACGTCGGCTTTATCGTGGTGGCTTTGGTCTCCGCAGTGGCATTCTTCTGGTTCGCGCGGCTTTCGCCCGATGCCGGTCACGAATTGGCCGGGCCGACTGTCGTTAAACCGAAGAGCACTGAGCGTGCTGTAGTCGAAGCGGCAAACTCGTCGGCGGGTAAATAAAAGGGGCCGTGGGGCCCCTGTCGTGACTTTGCGATTTCGTTTGAAAATCAGCCTTTAAAATCCCGTGCGAGCAGATAAAGCTCCACCGATTCCGCGCGCGATGCGGGCGGTTTGACGTGATGCACGGAGCGGAATTTCTGCTTCAGCATGGCCAGGAGCTCGTTTTCCGTGCCGCCCTGAAATGTCTTGGTCAGGAAGTGGCCGCCGGGCTTGAGCACCGAGACCGCAAAATCAGCCGCCACTTCACACAGATGCACCGTGCGCAGATGGTCGGTGCGACGGTGACCGGTGGTAGGTGCCGCCATATCGGAAATGACGAGATCTGGCTTGTCGCCAAGCGCTTCCATCAGCTTCTGGGGTGCTTCATCGTCGAGAAAGTCCATTTCCAGAAGGATAACGCCCGGCAGCGGATCGACATGCAGATAGTCGATGCCGACAACATGCGGGTCTTCATCGGTGGAGCCGACGATCTTGGCCGCAATCTGCGACCAGCCGCCCGGTGCTGCGCCAAGATCGATGATCTTCTGCCCCTTCTTGAGCAGGTCATAGCGGTCGTTGATTTCGATCAGCTTATAGGCCGCGCGCGAACGATAGCCATCCTGCTTGGACTTGTGCACATAGGGGTCGTTCAGGTGACGCAGCAGCCAGCGACGCGAGGATTCCTTGATCGTGCCTGCCTTTTTCTTCACGCGCACGTGCAGATTGCTGGTGCCCGCACCACCACGCCCACCAGTTTTGGCGCCCGTCTTCGTGCCGCCCTTGTTTCCGCCTGCTTTGCTCATTTTCAGTTGCCTGTTCTAGCGCCAACAGCGCATTTATTGGCGCAATTGCGCACGATTGTGCCGCCATGCGCCGTCGCGCGACATCAGTTCGGTCAGGATGCCTTCACGCAAACCGCGATCCGCCACCAGAAGTTTTTCACTCGGCCAAACCTTGCGGATGGCATCGAGAATGGCGCAGCCTGCAAGAACCAGATCGGCCCTGTCCGCACCGATGCATGGATTTGCCACCCGCGCCTCGAAATCCCAGGAGAGGAGGCGGCTCGTCATCTGCGTCACATCTTCCGAGCCCATCCACATGCCATCGACGCGGCGACGATCATAGCGTTCGAGACCGAGATGAATACCCGCCAGTGTGGTCACCGTACCGGATGTGCCGAGCAAATGGAAACGCGGGCTTGAAGCCAGTTGGCCCAAGCAGTGCCGTTCGGCAAAGCTGGACAGAAGCTCGGTCACATGACCGACCATCGCCTCGAAACTTTCCTGCGTGACATTGCGCCCACCGAAACGCTCGGCAAGGGTCACGACCCCAACGGGCAGCGACGTCCATGCCATGATGTGTTCGGCAAGACGCGGCGAACGGCGTTGTGAAACGTCGATCAGCGCGATTTCGGATGAACCGCCGCCAATATCGAACAGCACCACGGCTTCCGTTTCGCGCGCCACCAGCGTTCCGCAGCCCGAAACGGCCAGACGCGCCTCGGTCTGGCGATCGACGATTTCCAGTTCAAGTCCGGTTTCCTCGCGGACACGCTCCAGAAACTCTTCGCCGTTGGAAGCCGCGCGGCAAGCCTCCGTCGCAATCAGACGCGAACGGCGAATTTTCTTGCCCGCCAGCTTGTCGCGGCAAATCTTGAGCGCTTCAATGGCGCGCAGCATGGCGTTGTCGCTCAGTCTGCCAGTCGCGCTCAAGCCTTCGCCGAGGCGCACGATCCGCGAAAAAGCATCCACAACGCGAAACTGTCCCGGCCGGGTCGGCGATGCAACCAGCAGGCGGCAATTGTTGGTGCCAAGGTCGAGCGCGGCATAAAGCGGCGCTTCGGCGTGGTAGTGCCGTGGAGGCTGTGCCGTGCCGTTCTTGCGCTTGGCTTGAGACGATGCCTGCGCATGGTTGTCACGGCGCGGGGTTTCGTGGCCTTGCTTGGCGGTGTGTTCAGCGGCCCGCGGCGCGGCATTCGTCTGCTGCTGCGCCTGCTTCTTCTTGCGGGCGCGTCGGCGACGATTCGAAATTTTGCCGGGAGACTTGGCTTCCTGATGCGCGGCTTCTTCCGCAGCTTTCTGTGCAACAGCTGCTTCCGATCGCCGTCCCGCTTTGCCACGGTGACGACGGCGCGCACGCTTCCGCTGGCTGCCGGAACCCTTGTCGTCCGCTTCACTTTGCGGCTTTGGGCATCCTGAATCGGGTGCGCTACGCGCATTGCCCGCTTCTGCAACGGCTTCCTTGCGCGCTTTGCGCTTGCCGTTGTGGGACGGACTCCGGGCTTGAGCATTTCCCGATTGTCCGCCGGACGCCCCTTGATGCGCCTTTTCTACGGGGCGCTCCTCGGGGTTTTTCAAGGTACTGATCCTTATAAGCGCCGCGCGAACCGTCAGGACGCAAGCTGGACACTTCAATTATTACGTTGCCCTTAATGTAACAG
>NZ_JABXGB010000047.1:0-18016 GCF_022627935.1 Ochrobactrum sp. C6C9
GTGTAGGATAGCGCGACGTCGAGCATGGGGTCTTCACCCGAAAACACTTGGATGTTATTTTCCATCAATCTTCCTTATTGGAGCCTGGAGATGTCCAAAGGACGGTATGAAATGAAGAGAATGAGCAACGGCAAATGGTCGGTCGTCGATACCGAAACCGACCACGTGGCCAAGCTGCAAGATTCCTATTTAAGAGACCTCGATATCGATGAGGCCGAGGCGGCGGCGGCCCTAATGAACCGAATTCATGCCGCAGGTCTAAACGTCACACTGCAGTAATTGTCGTTGGCGGGCGTTGTCAAAACGGCGCCTCCGTTAAAGCGGCCCGCATCCCTCGCCCGCAGCCTTCCCATGCGGCTTTCACCAGTTGCCTGGCCTCGAGTTCGTCCATTTCTTTAAGGTCGGTCTTTCCCAACTCGTGCAAGTATTCCCCAACCGCCTCGACGCCGGTATCAAGAGCGCGCAGTTCGTACGGGTCCAATCGCCGCCGGTGCCTAATATGTTCGGCAATGTCGGCGCATTCCTTGCACAGCCACCGGATTGGCTCGCGGTCTGCTTGCACGCCGAGGCCGACGGCGTGGCGGGCGCAGACGTGGCAGATGTCGGCATCAGGCTGCATGTTGCAATCCCCAGTGGAATCGGCGAGCGTGACATCTGTTTGTGCATAATTTTGGTCGGGGTTCGAAATGGCTTTCTTTGTTCGTGATTGCGTCCGTTGTGGAGTTCGCAGAATTCAACATCAGGTTATTGGACAGGCACACATACGGGACATAAACTGGGAAGTGGTTGGGACTTGCCCAGATTGTCGGGCGGCCTCGATCTACAATTTTCAGCTGCGCGCTGCGGGGCAGCAACCCATGAGCTTCACCAACGGCAACATCGAAGGTCCAAACTCCACGCTTTCTGCTCAGTCGGTTCGCATTGCCACTGTTCCTGTGGAGCTTAGCGTACATATCCCTGACCGCATTGCTGGACTTTTCCGCGAAGCAAATGAATGCCGTCAAATGACTTGGTATGAAGCCGCTGGCTCGATGTATCGTAAAACGCTTGACGTAGCGACCAAGCATATATTCACGCACGATCCTAGACTTTCCGACAAGAAGCCCGCTAATGCACTTCGTTCCCGCATTAAGGCCATGGGGGAGATGGGAATTCTTGACCACGATATCGTTGAACTTGCAGATATTGTCGCTCTCGACGGCAACGACGCGGTCCACGATGAAGACCCCTATACCAAGGAAGAAGCGGAGGCGCTGGAGGATCTTACATTCGACCTCCTCGACAGACTTTTCGTACGCCCAGCCAAGATTGCCGCGGTTAAGGCAAAACAAATCGCCTCTGGACAGCGCCCTGCCGAATAGTTCAGGCTGCATTAGCGACCTCCGCGTTGTTGTCGTTGGCGGCAAACAAATCGGCAGACTTAGGAACTTTCCGTGGCGCCTCAACAAACATATCGCCTTGCGCATATGCCTTCTCGATGCGCTCACATGCGACGTCGAAATAATTGGAATCGAGTTCAATGCCAATGAATCTACGACCCATACGTGCGCAGGCAACACCAGTGGTACCCGAACCCATAAATGGATCAAGGATCGTCTGCCCCTGGCTGGTAAAGTCAGCCAGAAGTTCTGTCATCAAAGGGATCGGTTTCTCGGTCGGATGTCGCCCGTCGCGGTCGCGTTGATTTGTAAGGTGAGTGTAGACCCCGCGCTTTCCGCCAGCGTTCCAGCGGCTGTGTCCTTCGCCAGACCAAGACAACGGCATGGATTCGTATCCCATTGCCGGCATTTGTCCGTTTAGCTGCGGTGTACTGTCTGGCTTCACCCAAATCATGGACCGCTTGTACTTACTGCCAGCAGTTTCGAGACTGTCGCGCCAGATTCCGACTGCTTCCGCCTGACAGAAGAAAAGTATCCATCCGCGCGACAGTCGATGCGCAGCTATCGAAACATTGTCTCGAAGGCTTTCTGTGATGGCGGAGAAATCTAGGTCGGCATTGACGCCAGTTTTGATCGATTTCTGCGTTCGCCGCATCGATCTGTGAGCTTCTTTCTCATAAGGCGGATCTCCTATCACATGGTCCACCTTTTCAAGGCTGGCCATGACTTCGAGACAGTCGCCGTTGTAAAGAACGGCGTCGCCAATGCGTTCAATGCGCATCCTCATCTCCTCGTGTCTCGTGGTGGTAACCCGCCAGTTGGTGGCTGGCGGGGTGGTTGGTTATAGGCTGGGTGCGCTGCCTTGCAGCACAGCAGCAATCGGGCTGTAGAGGTCAGGAAACCAGTCGTCGTATGTGGCGACGTTAGCTTTGTAATCATCGCCCAAATACTCATCGTAATACGGTGATACGACCATCGGGCACCCACCGACACATTGCGACCAGTCATCGCCACTGTCATTTCCGCATTTGGGGCAAACCGTCACAACACCTTCTCCATACAGGCGCGCATAACCCCGCGCAGTTCATAGAAGTTGCGTGCTTCGTCGATGGCATTCAGAAGGTACTCGCGGTCCACCTGTTTCCTTGCCTCGTCCAGCCCCATCCCTTGCCCCCGCAAGCGTTTGATGCGCGGCACATAATCCGCGGGGTCTAGCTTCGCCATCACGCCGCCCTCACCGTAAGCGTTGGCTGCCCTTCCCGCAGCGCAGCTCCAGGCACGTCTTCGCCAGCGTCGAGCGCCGCCTTTATCGCCGTCTTGTCCGGCTCGCGCTTTAGCTTCACGACGTTATCGGGCAGTAGGCTTTCGTCCACAATCTCAACGCCGGCGCGGCCCTTGCCGATGCTCACAGTTGCCTCTGGCAGGCTCACTTTTGTGAGGTCGGCAGCCTTCAACAAGCGCAGCAACAGCGCACGCAAGGCGTCCTTGCGTCTGGCGTATCGTTCTTTTCGCGCTGCCAAGTCCTTGGCGCGCTCTCCAATAGCAAGTGCCATGCTGTTGGCATCGCGCTCGACGGCCACAATCTTACCGAGCACGCGGTAGGCGTCCGTCTCGCCTTCGATTGTGTCGGCGCGCAGTTCCTCGTCTTCGGCCAGTTCTGGGTATGCCGCAACCAAGTCGGCGAATTCCCGTTCCAGCACAGTAACGTCATAAGCCAAGTAGTTCTGCGCTTTCGTGTTGTCAGCCTTGTTTTGCATCATTGCTCCTCGTGTTTCGGTGGTTGGTTTTGCTGCGATTAGCAGCGGTAGGTAAGTTAACATGCCTCGCGGCGCATCCCGTTAATGGATTGTTTTATTTTGATAAACTTAATCCCACTGTTTTAGTGTAATTAATACTTGGTTTTAACTGTTGCATGCGGCGATTGTTTATGTATATTCGCGCCACTCTTGGGAGGGAGTTAGACCGCCCAGGCGCGCACCGTCCGCTGCCGGGCGGTTTTTATTTTTCTCTGCATATCAGCTATGCAATTTCTGCCCTTGCAACGCGCGGCTGGTGGTCCCATCTACGCCTCGTCCTGTTTCATCCTCCTCCCAGAAACTGGACCTTAAGCGCGGCACTCCTCCTCCCAGTCGCGCTTTACCAATCAGCCCGCTTCGCTTCTCCTCCCAATCGCGAAGCGGGCTTTTTGTTTTTCAGTTGCAATGACAAATGTTGGCAACCGTCACATTCTGTTATTTCGTCAATCGATAATGTAACCCTATGTTCGTGATGCACTCCTCCTTCGGAATGCATCCGCCTCGCGCCCCAAGCCCCCCGCCCAAAATCGCGAGGCGGATTTTCTTAAAACGGAATTTCGTCATCCAGCATTTCGGCAACGCCCGCAGATACTCGACCGTAGTTTGATGCCGGCGCATTGTCGTTGCTCGCCTCTGGCGCGTTGTCATTTGCAGCACCCGGCATGGCGTCGACCACTTCCCAGTATTTGCCGTTCGGTTTGACCACGATTTCTGCGGTCGGCAGCAGCTCGTTCTGGCGCTCCATGAATTCCAGCACGGTTTTCGGGAACGGTGCCTGACCGCCATGCTTTCGCCACCACCTGTCAGACTTCGACTTAAAGAAGCCGGTATGGGCTGGGCCGAGCCATTCGTTGATTGGCGACATGCCAACCCAGTAAGACACCTTCACGCTGTCCTGCTTACCGCCCTTTCCTTCGTGGTATGCGAAGGTACGCCGTTCCACATGACGTGTGCTGGCGTTGTCTTTCGAAAGGACAGGCACGTCTGCCGCCTCTGCAGTGATCTTCACATCATCGCTAGGTGGGAAAATGTAGCCGCAGCAATGGCAAGCCTTGGCGGACGCGTGAATGAGTTCGCCGCAGCCGAACTTTCCTTCATCATCCCGCACAGCTCCCGGCGTTTCTTCGCTTGGGCAGACCTTCCGGGGCGCTTCCCCGTCCCCACTGCCCGGGGTCTTTGGGCGAATCTGATCAATTGGCCCGTGATAGGCGAGGTTTTTGCCGTGGTCTGCAATCAAGCACTCTGTCTTTCCAGGTGAGTTGCGAGTGCCACGCCCCAAAATCTGCACCAGTTTTCCCGCTGATTTCGTTGACAGGATAAGGCTGATAAAGTCCACGAACGGGAAATTCGTCCCGGTCGTAATCATTGAGACCGATGAAATTGCCCAGTACTTACCGGATCGGAAACCTTCAAACACCTCCTTGGTCTGGTGCGCATTATCACTTGTAAGGACGGCGCACGAGCGTCCATGGCTGTGAATACACTCGGCAATATGGCGTGCATTTTCTTTGCTTGTGCTAAAGAAAAGACCAGCACGTCGTCCTTCAGACATGACCATGTCTTCCGCTATCGCGTCTTCAATGATCTTCTCTGCCGCAGCAGACAGTTGACCCGGGATGTAGTCACCGCCTCTCGACCCAACCCCCTTTAGGTCAATTTTCGCACTGGTCTTGTGGCTGGTTAGCTTCGTCAGGTAGCCATTCTCTATAAGTTCCGCGATGCCAACTTCATAGACGACATCGTCAAACAACTTGAACCTGACCTTATTGCCGTCTTCATCCACATCGTCATCGGAATCCATTTCATCTGTTAGGCGACCTGAATCCATGCGGTAATCGGTAGCCGTCGTTCCGGCCGTCCTGCTGTCTGGATTTGCCTCGCGAACATCGCGGAAGAATTTGCCGTATTGAGTATTCGCGTTGCGGCTGATGGCATGAGCCTCATCGACCAAGACAAGATCGATTGAGCCCAACTTCTTGACCTTGTTCCAAACTGACTGAATTCCACAGAACAGCACTTGCGCTCTGCTATCCCGCCGATTGAGACTAGCGGAATAAATGCCAGCTGGCGCAAAAGGGGATAGGCCCAAGAACTCCTTGAAGTTCTGTTCGACCAATGACGCCGAATGCGTGACATTGACGATCCGCATGTCTGGGTATTGAGCAAGCAACTCCTCAATGATCTTGGCAATGACTAGAGCTTTGCCAGCACCGGTCGGCAGTACGATTAATCCGTTACCGCCGCCATTAGCCCAGTATTCGTAGAGGGCGTCTATGCTTTCGCGTTGGTACGACCTGAGTTCCAGCACTATGCCGCCCCTTTATCCATCTGCGCTAGTATATCCCGCACTACTCTCACGGCTTCAGGCAGTTCGTTGTCGTTTGCGGCAACAAGATGCCTTGAAGCTGCAACAAGTTTCAAAATGTGTGCGTGCTTTATGCGAGGGCGCTTGTTGGAAGCTTGCTCTTCCAGTGTAGCCCATCGGCAGTTCCCGGGTTCGTAATTGCCGTTTACGTCAATCCGATCAAGCGTCGTGCCTTCGGGGCGAACTCCCATGTCAGCGAGAAAATTCACAAAGGAAGACCATCGTTCGTGGCACTTAATACCCCTGCCTCCGTAGTCCATATACTGGTCATTGTTAGGGTTAGTGCAGCGCTGTCGCATCCCATGCCATGATTGGTATGTAGGCGACGGCCGTCCGCACTTCGTAGATCGAGAATGGCCATGTTTAGTAACTTGAGCGATGCGGTTCGCACGTGTTTCGCACCCACAATGTATAGATTTTCCGCGTTTTAGATTTTCAGCCTTTGTTATTTTCTCTCCGCCGCAGTCGCATATGCAGCGCCAGCTTGCTTTGTACTTTGGCGGCACGCCCTTGATGTATTCGACAGCTACAAGTTTACCGAAGCGACGCCCTGCAAGATCAGCTGGGCGACCTTTGCCAGGTATAATATCCGTCGTGTTTTTTCTGTCCGCCATCAAGCCACCTCTCCCCTCACCCCATCCACCCAAATCTCACCCGTCGCCAGCCGGTATGTAACCGTCTCAGCAACCTCATCCGCATCGATCTGCTCGCCATTTATCAGCCCCGGAAGATAGAGGTGAGCCGGGCAGCCATCGCGTTGTTCGTCGATCGACAATGGCTTGTTCCAACGCGCGCATGACATGTGGCAGTCGCCGCCATGCTCGGGCTGTACGTGAAGGCAGGTGCGGCAGTTGACGCGCGGCTGCACGCCTTCGTGGCATACACCTCTGTGCTTGCAGAACATGCAGCCGTAGAACTCCGGATCTTCGCTGATGCGGCTGGGCGGCTCGTCCGAAAACACGATGCGTTCGCAGCGTGCCAGCAGTCGAAGGCAAAATTCCACATCGTATTCGATGCGCTCCGCATAAAGCGTATCTGTGTTTTTGCACGAAGCCAGATATAGGCAGCGCGTCAGGCCGAAAGCCTGCATTCCAAGCTGACACTGGGCGTAGTGCAAGGGCTTAGCTTTCTGGCAGCCGTGCTTCTGTAGTTCCTTGATGCCCTTCTCGTTGCTAGATTTGAATTCCAGGAGATGTTCGGTCTTCGGCGCTTCGGGAACACCCATTGCCTTGCCATCGCACTTGCCGCGCACAAAGCCCGAAACCAGCCTGATTTTGTCCTGCTGCCCGTAAACGTCGACGCCAATGCGTTCGAGGTCGGCGACCAAGCGATCTTCCTCGATATTGCCGGTGGCAAACAGTCGAAGCTGACGGCCAGAATGAACCTCGTGCGCCGACACCCAGCGGAAGCCGAACCACAAGGCTCTGTCACATTCCGTGCCAGCCTCGCCCACACTGATGCCCCACGAGTCCCAGGACTTAGCCTGGGCCTCGTAAGCTGCGTAGATGGCGCGGACCGTGCTGGATTCTGCTTTTGGGAGGGGGGCCATACGTATCTCCTCGTGTTCGGTTCGGCATGGTGGTTGCTACCGGCGCTTTCGCGCCAGTAGCGGGTTAGCTTAACCCCAAGGTCGCTTCTTGCCTGCCGCAGCAGCAGCCGGTGCCGGCTTGTTGCTGTTAGCCGCTGCCGGTCGGTTGTCATTGGCCGGGCGAGCCTGCGCTACGGGCTGGTTGGCGTCGATCGAAGGCTGGGGGACGTTGCCTTCGTCCGGGAAGTAGTACTTTTTGATCTCAGCACGAGCCGGGTACTGACCGTCCTTGGAGGGCTTCCCGAGGCCGATCTTTGCCGTGAACGCCTTGAAGTGCAGTTCTTCGGAATCCTCGACTTCCGAAACACCAATCGCCCGGCAAAGGCTCGCGAACTGGCGCTGGCCGATCTCTTGCGCCTGAGTGCTTTTGTTTTCGAGGTTGTAATTGTTGAAGAGCTTGCGCTTCGCGTACTCCTCCGGGCGAATAACGACCATCGTCGTCTTCAGGATGGTGCCCGTGCCGTCCTTCGTGGCGGTTACTTCGCTGGCCTCGATTTCCAGCTCATAGTCGCCGTTCGGCAGTTCCGAGTAATCGGACTGCGTGGTGTCGTGTTTGGTCGCATCAAATGTTGAGCCAAGTCTGGCCATCTATAAAATCCTCGTGTGGGTGTGGTGCGGTTAGATATTCGTTACGGATGTTTAACTATTAACCATTTTCTTCTCATGGTAATTCGCTGCCGCGTAAGTAATCAGGGGAGGAGGATTACTTTGCGCCGCCGCTCCGCGCGCTCCGTCCGCAGCGGAGCGGCGTCTTTTACTTAATACAGCAACGTTGAGGTTTGAGCGCTTAAGCCTTCGTCCGATGGATAGCCGGGCGGAAGAACCCGCCGATGAAACCGAGCGAAGCGCCGATCTGCCACATCGCAAGGCCAGCCGCGTTGATGCCAACGGCGGCAAGGAAGGCGTGGATTGTTTCTGCGAAAAACAGGCCCACAACCCAGCCGACGAACGCGCCACCGAGAACGCCGATGAGCGGTGCGAAAAAGAGAATGGCTGCGATTGCGACGAGGCCAGCGAGAGCTTTTTCCATTTAATCCTCCATGCCGATTGTGTGGCGCCAGCCTTCGGTTCCGAACACATCGCCCTCGTCGTGATCGTCGAGAAACATTTCGAGTGCATCGAGATGATCGAAGACCTTCATGATTTCCTCTGGCGAGGCATGGCCGACCATTGCCTTGCCGCGTACCGTGTTGAGGAATTTTTCGGATTGGACGGCCATCAAGCCGTCTCCCTCTGTCCATTGTCGTCGCCAACCGGCCAGAACTTGGCAATGTCGGCAAAGCCCTGCCCTTTGCGGTACACAACGCTATCCGGCATCGAATAGCGGTTTTTGGCGTTGAACCCTGCCGCCTCGTTGAAGTGCACCTGGCGCTCTTTGCCGCCCTCGGCGTGGCTAACCTTCGTCTGGCGCGCCACTTCTTTTTCCTTGATGGAAATACGGTAGTTCATGAAAGCGACGATGTCGGACTTCTCGCGAACCAGTGCATTCGATCGCTTGTGCAGCTTAGGCTGATACCGGCTGTATGGATCTGTGGTCGGGCTGTCGAAGCGCACGATTTCAGGGTGCGCCAGCATGACGACATACATTCCTGCACGGGACAGCGCCGACACGGCGGCCATCAGTTCATTCCATTCGGTATCGGCTTCCACGTAGCCCTTCCCGAACCCGGCATCCTCGATGCCATTGATGCCGAGGCGGGCAGCGGTCGCCCGCCAGACAAGCGGTTCCAGCCCGTCGAGGCTGTCGATAATCACGGTGCGGCGGTCGTGTTCTTCGGTCAGTAGTTCGCCGATGACGTTTAGCAGATCTTCGAAGGATTCAATCGTCCCGGGGGTTGCCATTTCGATGTCGGACGGCGGGCGCTCACCTTCGGTTGCCAGATAGATCGGGTCCGGGAACTCTGCCGCGAGCGACGTTTTGCCGATGCCGTCGACGCCGTAGAGAAGGATCACAGGCGGATCGTTTCTCTTAGTCGACTTGAGGCTTGAAAGAGATAGAGCCATAGGTCTCCTCGTGTTCAGTAGGTGTGGTGGGTAACGGCGATTGCGGCGATGACAGCCGCAAGTATGAGCCAACCTACGAGCCATGCCGGCGGGCTGGTGAGCAGCCATGAGCGTGGGGCGGTCACGCCGCACCCCACAGATAAAGCAGCCCATAGAACGGCAGCAGCAAGTTCCAAAACAGGAAGGCTGCAATTGTCGTGGCGATTGCCAGCGCGAACGCTGCAAGCGCCAAGGACTGCCAGATGCGTCCGACGCCGGGCTTTCGCCCGGGATCGATGAACGGCATGTCAGTCGTGGCTTTTGTGGTGAAGGAAATCATGCCAGCACCCATGCGTAAAAGCCGACGGTCAGAGCGAGCGCAGCTACAACTGCCAAGCCCCACACAAAGCGGTCGCCAAGGCCGAGCGTGGTTTCAGGCTCATACAACGTGTCGCCATCAGCGTAGTCTTTGGGCGCATAGTTGCGCGCGTGGCTGTATGTGGTGGAGGTCATGCTGCCCTCCGAATAACGACATCGGCAATCCGCGAGTCAGCAAGAACGAACACACCGAACTTCTGGCCCGGATATTTGACGGCAAGCCGTTCAGCTTCGTCAGTGGCGGCCTGTTCGCTTTTATGAACCTTCGGCTGCTCTGACGGCTTGGGCCAGCCGCCTTCGATCAGAGCGACGATTGCGGGTGCGGTCGCAGGCGCATTGTCATTGCTGGCCGGCTCGTCGACCCATTCGGCGATGAGGTCGCCATCTAAGGATTCGCTACTGTTGAACATGTACTTGCCATCGGTGCGGTAAAGGAACTTCTCTCCAAGAGAAAACCGTTCAGCACGCCCATCTCCCACCGCCGGACCAACCTTGCGCCCATCGCGGGTACGATAGAATTTGCCGGTCTCGATGGTGAGGGCGAGTGCGATAACGTCTTCCCTGTAGCACCATAATGCCCAAGGATAGGTGTCAAACTTGACGAGATACGGCATATGGCTCTCATCGCAATCTTCGATCGTCCCTGCCCCAGATACGTGGCCATACGTTCCGTGCACCCGATCCCCAACCTTGAAGGCAGGCTTGCCGGTTGCGCCAACAACGGGCAGGAGTTCGAATTCGTCAGTTGTCAGATAAAATCTGTCACCAACATCATCGGTCACCCATATATCGCCATCAAAGTCGATGTTATTGACTTCGTAGGTTGCCCCTTCACGCACATCCAGCTGCGTAACCAGACATCTTACCTTGTCGCCAACCTTCACTGTTTGCTTGTCAGCCATCACGCTACTCCCCTCGTCTTGGTGTTTTTCGTCAGTTTCTCTTTTTTGGTGAAATCAACCGGAATGACGTTGTCATCTTCAGGCTTGTCAGCCTCGACACCGCCGTCATCCTCTTCAAAATCTGGCTCAACTTCGAAGCGCGAGACCTCAAGCTGCACAAGGCCCGTGCCGGGAATCATGAAACGCACAGTCAGCCAGCGGTAATTGTCCCGCTCCTCGACAATGATGCCCTTCCACTTCCAAAGCCGGTGGACGACGATTTCGCCGGGCAAATCCCAGCATTCACCGCATTCGCAGGTCATGCGGCACCTCTTTTCGGTGCGCGGTGGTAAGTGACCGGTGCGTTGGAGACGTACGTCCCATTCCGAAGCACGGCGTTCGTGCGCGCCTCTGCTTTTTGCGCAGCCGTCCGGTAAGGCTTGCGGTTTGTCATGTCCCGCTCGCCCGTTCGTGTGTATTTCGTTTTCAAGGTGTGGCCTCCTCAGTGGGAGGTTAGTCGTCGGCCCCGTCATCCTCGCGGTCGGCCTGCCTCAAAAGGCTAGTGGACTGTGCCTGTAAACGGCCCGTCCAGAATGGTTATGCGGGGCAGCGAGACATAAATGTCCATGCATCCTCCCGAATAACCGCCGTTATATGTTGTGCGGCGCACAACGGTGCTTGCGGTTGGCTTTGGCGCCGGTAGCGTGGGCGATCTTTCCGAAAGCAGCGACCATGCGTGGCCTCTAGTAAGGCCCATCAATTCCGCGATCTTCCCAAACGATGCGCCTCTTTTACGGTGCGCGGCGGCAGTCGCCTGCAGTTTGTGTCTTGTTGAATGCTGCATGTCTCCTCGTGTCGGTTGGTGATGGTTGACAAGTGCCACGTCTAACGGCATCTGTCTGGTCGGCCCGGGTGGTACTGGGCAAGGAAATCGCGGTGTAGAAGCGGCTTCGGCCCTCCTCGTGTTAACCGCGACGTACGGGCAGGCTGGGGTAACGGGTGGTGCCGACCCATAACAGCCTGCTTTTTAGTTGGCCGTCTTATACTGCGACCAAATAATCGCGGCGAATTCCTGCCGATCGGCTTCGTCCAGCGCGGCCCATGCATCCCAGAACGCTTGACGCTTTCTGGCTTTGTTTGATGTCACTGCTTTTGCGGTGCCCTCGGCAATAATCTCTAGTGCCTTATCGGCGGTTATTGGCTTGGGCTCCGGCGCTGGGCGTGCGCTAACCTTTTCGCCACGCTCTGCTCGGTTGATTAGTTCTTCGCGTTGCTCGGTGGGCAGTTTTGCTAGGGCGTCCATTTCGACGCCTTTATCAAGGCTGGTGCCAACAATGCGGTTGATGTCGGAGCCGAGATCGCGGGCACGGGCGATTTTGACATTGATCTGCGTCTTGCTGTCGCCAGTTAACTCAGACAATTCTGACGCGAACTCTTTTGGACGGTGCCCACGTCCATCTTCCCTTTTACTTTCAATCGAACGGTTTCCGTCCGATTGAAGTTTTTTCCATATCTCCTGTCTACGGCCGATATGTGCCGCCTCCTCGGCAGGCGACAGTTCTGCGCGTGCAAGATTTTCGTCGATCTCCATAAGCTCGGCGCAAAGATCGTCGACCTCGTAAACTTCACATTCAATCACTTCGCGTCCGAGTGACTGCATGGCCAGCAAACGGTGCCGACCATATATGAGGACGGGGACAGCCCCCCACTCCTCACCGTCAATCATCATTGAATCAACAATGCGTACCGCAGGCGCGTTCATCAGGCCGATTTCTGAAATACTTTTGGCAATTTCTGCGACCTTTTCCATGTTGGCGCCACGAAGGCGCTTGTCATCGACATAGATGTCCTGAATCTCGAACGGCCTGCGGTTCATGATTATGCTGCCTTCTGAATGTCTTGATCGAACACAACGGCCTTGAGTTTGCCGCCGGCATTCCAGACCACAAAGTGATGGACAAACGCCCGCAGCCAGTTTTCGCGCGACAGTTTGATCTTGTGCTCGGAGTTGAACAGCGCGCGGTGCAGAAGCAGAGCTGGGTTGCCGCGTTTCATGTCTTCGCCATTTCGCACCTTGCGGAAGAACTCGTTGATGTCGTCCGCGCCGTAGCCGACGGCCATAAGATGGAGAGCCGCAACGCCGCAAACAGAAGGGCCCGCGCCCTTTACCGGAGTGCCTGCCGCGGCGGCTGCCTGCTCGATCTTCTCGCGGTTGTCATGGAAGTAATCATCGACTTCAGACGGCGTAGGAGCTCGACCGTTATAGGTCTCAAAGGCAAATGCCGCTATGGCTGAAAGACGGACATAATCGGCGATCCCGGCCACAGCCAGGCGATCCTTTGCCTGACGCTTATCGCCGATATCTACTGTGCGCATTGAGCGCTTTGTTACGCCATAAGAAACGACAGTTTCGATCGTCTTCCCGGTCAGGAGGACCCCGAATGAACGATGTTGACCGTCATTCATCGATCCATCCTTGCATACGATGATCGATTCTCCATTAACCTCAAACCGGCCATCAGCGATGTCGCGCATGATCTTGGCGAGGTTGGCGGACCGCACTCGGCGGTTACCTTCATTGTTCAGCAGAAGGATCTGAGCCCGCTCAGGCGTGATGATATGTACATTGGCGTGGGGATCGCCATCTATAATCATTCGGCGATGCCAAGCTTTTGCCTTGTCGAATTCTTGCGTGTTGCCGAATACAAAAAAACCGTCATCATTATCAGCATTGATCAGGCGCGCGGCAATACGAGCAGCGTTTTCAAACTGCCGCTCCTGCACGAGGCGGAATACTCGTTCGTGTTCGGTTTCATTCGGCGATGCTGGCTTGACTGCTATCGCTCGAGTGGCGAGGCCAGCGGTGGCCACCTTCGGCTGGTCCTCAAGAATACGCGGCTTCGCAATGAAGGCCGGCTTATTAAACAGCGCTTCGGCACGAGCGCGCTCTGGCGTGTATCTCTTGCTGCGGGTTGTCACCGGTATTTCCCGGCCTCTAGCTTGTACAATCTGCATGTCATTCTCCTCATGGTTGTGTTTCAATTTTCGGCATGCTTATGTGTAGACGTCGGTGGGGAGCAAATAGCCACTCTGCAGCTTCGGCTGTTCTCATGTAGGCGAAGCGGCGCATCACTGCGTTCGCTGAGAGGCGGCTTTAACCGTCAGAGCGTGGAGGTATTGGCTTATGCTGAAACCTAAGTTGATCGCAGTTCGTGCTTACGTGCGTCTGCGATTTGGCCGACTTGAGCATGTGTGTGCTCATTGGCGGTCATGGCCGGGACAACTGGCCTTCGATTTCTAGGCTGGCGTTACAAACCAGCTAGTCCCCACCGACGCCTGCTAATAAGCATGCGTCGCGCGCCACTAGCCATCTCAGGCTAGCAGCGTCCTTATTGTCCTACGGTGGGCGGTTGTCATTGTCTGCTGGTCTGGTGTCCATCGTCATTCTCCTCGTGTTTTCTGGTCGGTCAGTCCTGGGTTGGTACTATCTGTCCGGTCGCGGAAGCTCCGGCTTCTCTTTGTGCAACTCATTCTCCTTTTTTGTGGCCCGGCCTTCTTTGGGCCGGTTGATGGTTGGAATATATTGGGATTTATCCCATCTGTCAATGTGATTTTTCCCATTTTTGCAAATAGGTACAAAAAATGCCGCAAACGCGGCATTGTGATTTATCACTATAGAAGTGTCAGATCCGTATCCGTCGAGCCTGTCGAGGCGGCACGATAGATTCAATGTCAGCAGCCCAAATGACCTCTTGATCGCGCATGGTTGGGCCATTCAGTGATTCCAGATCATAAAGACCTGGTCGAGACCCGCGCGTCAGCCGCTTCAACAGCGCTCGACCATCGCTTAGCCCCACGACGACCATATCGCCAAGCATTTCGTCGGACGGGGCCAGCTTCTGATCACTATAAAAAATCAACGCCCCGTCTACAAAAGTCCCCATGGAGTAACCCTGCACTTCGACGGCTACCGACTCTGGCC
Organism: Ochrobactrum sp. C6C9; assembly: GCF_022627935.1. NCBI lineage: Bacteria > Pseudomonadati > Pseudomonadota > Alphaproteobacteria > Hyphomicrobiales > Brucellaceae > Ochrobactrum > Ochrobactrum sp. C6C9. The sequence continues at coordinate 14,353 of NZ_JABXGB010000047.1, forward strand.
CTGCGCCGGGCGGGATAATGACATCCCCGAATCCACCGTCGCCAGTTCCATAGATTATTTCACCGCTCGTATCAGCCCCGACCCGTCCTACCACTGAAGTTACTCCCGGTTCTTCCCCGATAAGATACCCGACAGTGGTATTCAGAATGTTAGCGACCGACTTCAGAGAGTCGATTTTGGGAACGGCACCGCGATCCAAGATGTCGCGTACGAAAGTCTCGCCCATGCCGGCCTCCAGCGACAGGGCCTTCATACTCCAGCCGCCTTTTTTCATCGCGGCCCGAAATCGATCTTTGTCTATAGTGACCTGCTTCATAAATGGGTTTTACCCCATCTCGTATTTTTCGTCACTTGGGAAATTTCCCATTGACTAATGTGATTTATCCCATTACATTTTGCACAACAGCACGAAGACAGCCTCACCAGCTTGATCTGCTGACCACCGACCAAAACACGAGGAGCAACCCACATGACCGCAACAGCACCGAGAAGAAGAAGCTCGAAGCCTCGCCTGAATGAAATCATCGGCGGCGGATTCTTTGTGTTCCGCCGCGGCAAGAAGACTGGCCGCGTTGGCGTCTTCACCACCATGCCATACGAACACGGCTCGTTTGAGCAGGCCTTGGCAGAAGCGACGCGTCTCGCTGCCCTGTGCCCCGGCGAGACGTTCGAAGTTTTCCAGACGAGCGGCGCCGTAGCCTGTTGCTCGCCAGTAGAGATGGCGGAGGCTGCGTAAAATGGAGCGCGATCCCTATGAGGAACTGGGCACAGTCCATTTCCGACGCACCGAACTGGCAATCATAGAGGCCCTATCCGACGTCTACCCTCGCCGTATGCACATGCGTGATCTTGTCGATAACGTTTATGCATTTGATCCGAATGGCGGCCCAGAAAACGCGGTCGGCGTTATCAGGACAACTATGGTTGGCCTGCGCAAGATGCTGCCACCCCACGGATGGACAATTCCAAAACAAAGCTGCGGACGCGGCAATCAGGGCTTTTACTACCTTGAGCCTATCGCTAACGACAACGTACCAGCGGCGGAACGGGCGGCAAAAGACCGGAGGGCTGCAGCATGAACCGCGCTTTGCTTGAGCTGCTCGCCGACGACGAGTTCGAAACGGAAACCGACGCGCCGAAGGCCTACAATGCCGAGCCTATGCGCCGCCCTGACTACAAGGCTAGGAAACATGGCCGCCCACAGCCGTGGGTGCGCTATGCAGCACGAGAAGCGGTGGAGATGACCGTCATCTTAGCCTTCTGCGTTGCCGCATGCGGCGTTGGGTTGGGGCTTACGGCATGACACCGGCACAACGTAAGAGGACGTTACAAAGGCTGGTCTCATTACAGGACGGATCATGCTGCTATTGTGATCGACAGATCGAGATTCTGCACCACACGCCGGGCCGAACAAATCCGCCGCATCGCGCAACGCTTGAGCACCTTCGACGCAAATGTGAAGGCGGCACAGACCAGTTAGACAATCTGGCTGCCGCCTGCTGCGAGTGCAACGGTGGACGCGGCCTGACAGACTGGCTTACCTTCAAGTCCTATCGGATGGGCGAGACGGTCACAGCACACAGATAGCGAGGGGGCGCTTAAGCCCCCGAACCTCAAAGAATGACAGCCTTGCGCGTTTTTGCGCGACGGCTTTGTGCACCCACCAAAACACGAGGAGACCCTATGTCCAGATGCATCACACACGCCGCTATGGCACCCATCCTGACCGCCGCCGAATTCCAGCAGCAAGGCACGAACGCCGCGCAAGTCCTATCGATTTCAAAAGCCGTCCGAGCGCTCGGTTATCATTCCGAGGCTGAGAGGCTGCGCGACACCGCTTTCGAACTGGCGCGCATTACCGGCGTTCGGTTCCGCTATGGCGCTCCCCGCCAGCGTCGCAGCCCGGCCAACGACAACCGCCGCCGGGCGCGGAGGCAGTAAGAGCTCGAAGCACCTAAGCTGCGATATCTCTATCAAGGTTCATTAGGTATTCAACGAGCTCTTCCGCATCTCTCTTCCGGAGAGAACAGCACAATTGGCCATGAAGGGAGACAGGTTGGTTCGTTACTGTTTCTTGTACTGACCAAAGACCATCTGGTTGTTGAGAAATGTAATAAAAATGAGTTGTCATTTCCAACCCTCGCCACCGTGCATTTGACATCTTATCTCTCCAGCTATTCGATTATTAGGACAAGTAACCCATCAACCAGAGCACCAGAATTACAGGGAGGGGTAATCCAATGAGCCAAAGCAATCCGCCCTTCAGCATGTGCAAAATTCTCCATCATTTCATTCCGCGCTCTAACGCTGGAGGACCCTCGATGGTTCCGCTAAAGCTCATGAATTGGGAAGATTTAATCAGCCATTTCGTAGGAGTAGCTATGGCTCTCCCCGACCGCTTATCGCATACCGAAGCAGGCCGCGCCGCACTGCGGGAAAGGGAGTGAGGATGTCAGCGCGAGACTACAAGCGAGTATTTATCGTCATCGCGGCGCTCGTAGCCATATTCCTCGCCTACCAGCAGATTCCGCAAATTTACATCGGAGAGCGCGCCCAAGGCAGCTACGAGGGCGGAAGCTCGTCCAACGAGGACGTTTCGAAAGCCATACGGGAAGCGCAAGAGGCGGCAGAAAAAGCAGGGCATGTCGCATCGCAGGAAGGTGAGTAAGGATGACGGCTTACACCTTTGCTGACACCGAACGATGGTTGGACGCCATAGCCGGTGTAATTGCCTGCTTTCCAGAAACGGAACACAATCTATTGCCACTTTACGAGCGTGTGGAAGGCATGCAGCGCAATCTCACTGCGAACGATAATATTCGCGACCGCATCAAATCACGGCTGCGTCGAACGGCAGCGTGAATTTTTCCATCTGTTCTTTCCGCCATTCCAAGGAACCGCCCGTGCCATATCGTGGGCGGTCAACTGTATGGCCCATCAACATCCGGCGCAGCTCATCGTCTAAGCCAGCCTCTTTCATGCGATCCTCGAATGAGTGGCGAAGCGAATAGACGGTATAGCCGGCACCCTTCGGAAACAGCTCGTTGTCCTTGAAATATTTATTCAGCGTCGCTGATAGTGTGTCTTCCTTGTTTTTGTAACGAGGGAAGCCATTCCTATGCTTCTTAAAAACCTCATGCGCTATACCGACTAAAGGCAGCTTGCGAACAGACGAAGCAGTTTTAATCTCGCGCGGATCTGCAGCGTCTTTTCGGGGCGCAATCAGGATATGCGGAACCTTGTCGGCCAGGAATATGTGCTCGGCCGTAATGTTGCAAAGTTCGCTTGGTCGACAGCCCGTCTCGATCATGGCCAGGACTATACCACGAGCCTCTTCGTTTAAGCTGACGAGGGGCCCATAGGTCAGGAACTTCCCTTTGATGATATCCGTCGGGATCGGTGGGCGTGACTTTTCGACCTTCTCTGCAAAGCTCAAATCGCGGAAAGGGTTTGGCCGATCCCTATCGCCCATGTGCTTGAAATACTCAGCAAAGAGAACGCGCATCCCGCCCATCATGCGGTTGCCCATGCTGGCCGATATCGGCTGCTTCCCTTTGGCTGGCTTCGTTATCATTTGCAGCCAAACCTTATAGAATTTCTGGGCGTCCTCGCGCGATATGTCCGCGATAGCCTCATCTGAAACAATCTTCACAGAATGATCGAT
>NZ_JABXGB010000048.1:0-17509 GCF_022627935.1 Ochrobactrum sp. C6C9
GTTGCGCTTCATTCTCTGGTCCTCTCAATGGGCCAGAGCTTACTTCAAAATGGATTATTTCAACGGGGCAACGTCACGCGCTCCCCCTGATCGATCAGAGCACGAACCAATTCCGGCGGATTCTGCTCTAGCTTAAATACGTCTAGGCGCAATCCAACGTCCGACCCATACTGGACAAGTCTATCGCCAGCTTTATTAATACCAATTAATATTAGCTTGCTCTTTTGATCACTGCGGTCAGCAAGAATTTTCATAAAATCGGTAATATTTGCTTTCAATCCATCATCTAGGCGATGAAAATCGTCAATAATAACAATACCGATTTCTTCCATCTCCGGCAGAACTGAGATTAGTTCCACGTCCGAAGGCTTCCGCGCGCTGAGAAAAAGTATTGATTCACTTAAATTCAATTCATCTAGGATCTGGGTGACGCTACTCGTTTTTCCAATACCAGAGGGTCCTTCCACTACGACGCACCGGCCAGGTGTGCGAATGGCTACCTTCATGTGGGAATATCGCGGTGGCTGAACGAAGGTATGAGTTGGGACGCCGGAGATCTTAAAAACTTCTTCTAGTGAAACCATTGATGTTAACTTCATTTGCCGATTTTCTACTAACGGTTTAACAAAGTTAAAATGGAAAGCAAGGCACGGCCTTAGACATTCAGAACTATTTTCTGCATTAGCTGGCATGTTCGCAACGCACCCTACCCCGCACCCACCCACTCCCAAAGCTCGTCTTTTTCCGCCTGGCTCAAACCGCCATCGTCGGTCGAGTTAGCTTTGACGTACCCGTCAACGGCAGCCATGAATTGCCACATGGACATTCGCCTTACTTCTTGCGGCGTGAAGCCGAGCGCCGCACCGTTGCCGTAGACTGCGGCAAATCTGACTTTCCCGTTGGGGAGACTGTCAAGTTGCTCTCCGTCTGATTTGCCGCCGCTAGCTCCCCCACCGGTTCCTCCGGCACGCCTTGAATACCCGCCTGGAGAATGATGGTCGCGAAGACGATATTTTCAGCAGGTGGGCGTTTCTCGACATAGGTGCGCACGAGTTTCGTGGCTGCGGTCGGTTCCATCCCTCCGCCAATCAACCCTTGCCGGATTACGTTGGAGATATCACCGACGCGGCAGTGCTTGGTGAAAAGCCGCTCCATAACTACCCACGGACCAGCGTCACACGCCTCCTGTAACGCTTCCAATTCGCCCCAACCGAGGCGGAAGTTATATGTACCATCCGCCCAGTCGAGTTCAACTTTCGCGTCTCTGCTCATTACGGAGCCGTCGGCGCCGAGGTGCGGACCATTTCACCATCCGACTGCAGCGACACATTAAGTGTGGCACGCTCGCCGTTGTTAGCGCCGATTTCGAGGCTCTCTGCGTGCATTTTGCCGGTATAGGTGTATGTCGTGGCTGGAAACTCGATCTCAACCTGTACTGGAATGGAGTCGATGCTTTCACCAGCATCAAGCCAATCCTCGACAGATTCAGAAGCCAGAACGCCTTCACCGCTAATACTCATCGAAAGTGATGCGGCGTCACGTCCAACCCAGTCCACCTTGTCAGGATTTTCACAATCCGGAATGGAAACTTCATTGAGGTTCTTTGTTAGCGTAATCGATCGCTGCGTGAACCCGCAGGGCGAAGTATAAATAATCGGCGTAGCGCCGTTACCGATCTTCACGCGGACCTTGCCGCCTTTGATCGTCGTAGCTTGAGCCATTGCGGCCTCCATACGAGAAAGGCCACCCAAAGGGCAGCCGTGAATAGTTTTTGTGGTGATCGGCGCGGAGGGCTTAAGGCTGCTCGATAATCGCCGTGTAACGGATCGACGCATGATTGATTGCGCCATCCTTGATGTAATCAGTTCGCCAATATTCGAATGTCACGAGGGCATTAGCCGTCAGAACTGGTTCCCATCCTCGTGTTGCGAGACGCACGGCATTTGCGACGTCGCGCATCTGCTTTTTGGCTGGCTCAATTGACCAGACATCCAGCTGGAAAATGATATCGTCAGCGTAAATACAGTCAGCATCTATCTGTTGAGCACTCGACGCACCGATGCTGACGTAAGGAAAAATAGAGGGCGAAACCTGCCCTTGATCATTTGTAGGCGGGTTATCGTAGCTACGCTGACCAATCAGCGAGACAAGCGCGGGAAAGCTGCGCAATCGCTGAATAATTGCGCCCTGAAGTTCTAAAACCGGGTCCATTTAGCGATCCGCCGCGATCTGTTTGGCTGCCTTGGTGATTGCGCGCGATACCCGAGCCCGAGCGCTACGGCGCTTTGCACGAAAGCTCACAAAGAAGAACGGCTGAGCCTTGGCCCCAGGGTTGATTGTTCCTGGATACATGCCGCCGTTCACATGTGGCGCGCTGCCGAATTCGACCAGATGGGCATAGCGCACCTTAGAGTTGCCAGCGTAAATCGTGATGGTCAGCTTGCCATCGTTAGACTTAACGCTGCCAATTCGCTGGCTGTATTTTGGAGCTTTACCCCACGTCCAGCCGATGCTTTCCATTAGCTCGCCATCATCGACGGGAACCAAGTTTTGCATCATGTTGACGATTTCCTGAGCGCCTTGCTCCATCGCCGCTCTGACAAGCTTTTCAGCAACTTCCGGAAATTTCGTTAGCTTGATCTGTAGGCGGTCCAGACCTTTAATCTTTACCGCCATCAAGTTTCCTCGCCTTCAATCGCTAGCATCTCGATGTACTGCCCACGCTCGTCCGGATTGACGACGGTCTTGATTCCGAAAACCCGGTTAGGCTTGCCCCCAGTCTTCCCCGCCCGAGCGTCGTAAGCCCGCCAATTTGCCGTCACCTGCCTTGCCGCAGCGCTGCCACGGATCGTAAGATTGTAAGGCTGCATGGACTGCATTCGTGCGGCCATGACACTTTCGGCATTGCTGCCGTAACGCGGTTCCAACCTTCCCGGCACGGTGAACTGGTCAACCCACTCACCGCGTGTTCCGCCGAAACCATCATCCACGTCCTGCCGAACCTGAAACGTCAATCGGCAGTTCAGGCTGCCGGCACCTGCGCGCTTCGCCATGCTTCAGCCTCGTCTTTTGTGGGAGTTGGAAGCCGCTCGGCCTTGCCAGCGGCAATGGCGCGGTTAGCGCAAGTCGTAGTCACCAGCCCAACATACCCTCCCGGATAGCGGATCGTCACTGCAGGCTTAGGGATGAAGTCGTAGGTGGCTGTGAAGTGGAGCCAGGGCATGAAGCCTCAATTTTAATCGGGCGTCGATTTCGCAAGCAGCGATGTAAGAATTTCCAGTTGCTCTTGCTGCTTTTCGATGAGCGCCTTGAGTTCGTTCGAACGCAACTGATCAAACTTCTCGTGTAACGCCATTATTTCAATTTCAGCTTTGAGGTTCACTTCGTAATCATGTGCAGCATCCAGCCGGTCCCTTGCAGCTTGGCGGTTCTGACTCATCATAATTATCGGCGCTTGCACCGCGGCCAACATCGAAAGCACGAGATTGAGAAAGATGAACGGATAGGGATCGAAAGCGAATGCCGCCACAATTGAATTTGCAGCCACCCACGCGACGAGCACGAGAGCAAAAAGTATTATAAATGTCCATGAACCACCGAATTCGGCGACCTTATCTGCGAGCCGTTGACCATAGGTCAGCTTCTCGTCATACGACCTGTTTACATCGCGTGCAATCGTTTGACGCTCAGACAATCGCGCTAGGACAGACTGTTCTCTTGCTGTCAGTGTATCCGCAGATCGCCCTAAGTACCTGAGCGACCGTTCTGCAACCTCGTGACGAAAGCCGGTATCATTCTTGTCTGTGCGGGCCATTGCGATCTCCAATCATTCAGAGGTCCATATGTTCCACAATTGCTAGAACGATAACAATCTCAAACCCTCAACAGCCGATATGGATCAAGCAGCCAGCGCGCCGACCTGTTTTCGAACAGCTCCGCAGACGATTGTCGCTCGCGGTTCTCGTAGAGATCTCCGGCAATAAGCAGGACAGCCGCGTCCACCTCGGCTTCGGCGCCTGCGGGTACGGCGTCGCGGTTCATATAGCGCAACGCAGACCCTTGAGCGGCGGCTAAATAACCTTCAAGCTCCGTATCCTCATCATCGAATTCAATTCGAAGATGTCGCTTTAACCGATCAAGATCCACCGCCACGGTCGAAGCCCTTCTGTTTGGCAGGCTCATCTGCGACGCAACCCAGCGTTCGAGCGACCTCGGCCATGCGACCAGTCACAGTATCGCCAACCTCAAACTGGCGGGGATAAACCTCGCCTTCAGGCACCGCCTTGAATGCCTTCGCAACACGCACTTCCATCAGCGCCTCCTGTAGGAAGGGCGCCCGAAGGCGCCCTTGTATTGTTAAGCAGCTGCGATCTTGTGGTAACGCAGGGCCGTCGGATCGGTAACGCCGCCGCCAACGCGCTTCGTGGTGTAAAACTGCACGAAAGGCTTATTGGTGTACGGATCGCGAAGGATGCGAATACCCGTGCGGTCAACCACAAGATAACCGCGCTGGAAGTCACCGAAGACAACCGGGATGGCGTCAGCGGCAATGTCCGGCATTGCAGCAAGCTCGCTGACCGGGAATCCAAGGATCGTCGCAGGCTGGCCAGAAACCAGACCCGGTTGCCAGATGTAATTGCCCTGACCGTCCTTCAGTTTACGGATGGCGCCCTGCGTCTTGCGGTTCATAGTAAACCGCGCATTCGGAGTGCGCTCACTTGGCAGGTCGTAAACCAGATCAATGAGGCCATCGGTCGTAAGACCAGCTGCGTCACCGCTATTCACCGTCGGGATTGCGCCCCACGGATGCGAGGCCGTAGTCGTGTAGGTCAGCAAGCCTTTAGGCTTGTCGGTGCCATTGCCGGATACGAACGCGATGCCTTCCTGATATGCGAACTCAGTCTCGACTTCACCGGCAAGCCAGTTTTCGAGGTTGATTTCGGAATCATCCAGCAGGCGCTGCGTTGCCGCAGGATTCGCGTAGATTTCGCCGGTGTTGAACTTCACCTCGGCGAACTTTGCAGCCGGGGTTTCAGGACGGGCAGCGGATTCGCCTACCCAGCCAGACGCCGTAGCGCGGTCATTGTAGAGCTTGGAGAAGCCGTTACCAGAAATCTGAATGACCGAAGCGATACCGCGCATCGGAGAAACGGTCTTCAGCTTGTCGGTAATGGTGCGGTCCCATTCGGTCGGAGCCGTATAACCGCCGTCTTCTGGAACTGCGACGCTCATCGCGGCCTGTGGGTTGGCCTGAATGAATGCGTCAATGCTTGCCTCATCGCCCTTGCGGAAAAAGCGATTGAATGCCTTGGTGTATTCGGCGTTCTTCGCTTCATCACCTGGCTTGGACGCACCAGCGGTCTGAAGAGCGGCGAGCTTCTGGGCCTGCTCGTCGAGGGCAGCCTGAAGATCGCTTACAGTGGCGTTGATGCGCTCGACCTTTTCGGTGCGAACGACATCCTCCGTGCCCTTCTTTACGTCATTGAGAGCTGCGCTGTGTTCCGCCTTGAACGCTTCAAATGCGCGGCCTTGCGCTTCAATGAGCGCCTTGATTTCATCGGGTTCCATGTGGTTATCCCTTGGAAAGTATATTGGTTGTGCTGACAAGAGCGGCCTTGATGCCGGTCATGTCTTTGGCTCTGGTCTTGCCAGCGTCGCGCGTGGCGTTCTCGGCGGCATCGCGCTCGCCTCGAATTTCATGGAGAAGTTGAGTACGCGAACGGCGCGTCTCACCAGCGGCAGCCAATGCCCGGTCAATTCGGCGCATCGCTGCAATATGTGCGGGAAGCTCGGCTTTTGCGTCGGGCTTAGCAGTTCCGGCGCCCTTCTCGTCCGCAAAGCCCTTTTCGATGGCCTCGTCAGCTGAAAGCCAAGTGCCGTCCGACACCTTTGACGGGCCATCCAACAAAGAAAGTACGACGTCTTGCGCCAGCCCTGTGCGGGCAGCGTAGATATCGGCCATCGAACTATCGAAGGACTGGAACAGCGTCGCAGCATCAGCGAAATCGTGCGTATTGCCGATAGCAAGACCCCACGCTCGATGGATCATCATCATCGAGCCAGTCGACATAACCACTCTGTCACCGGCCATAGCGATGATTGATGCCGCAGACGCCGCATAACCCATCACATTGACAGTGACTTCGCCGGGATGGCTTGCGAGTAGATTGTAAATCGCCAGCCCTTCGAACATGTCGCCGCCTGGCGAATTCACGTTCACGGTAACCGGATTTTTCCCGATGGATCGAAGCGCGGCGGCGGCTCGCTTGGCCGTAAACCCGCCTCCGCTCCAATAATCCTCGCCGATCACGTCAAAGATCGAAATTGTGTTCGGATCGTCTGCTTCTGCCGCCTGTGGAGCACTCTCCCACCGCTCTAAAGCGGAGAGAGGCACATCCCACTGATAAGACTTCGGTCGCGCAACGGCAGCAACCGGCGTTCTGTTAAGGCTCATTGCGTGTTCCTGAAGGAGTGAGGCCAGTTTCTGGCTGCGTCATTGGATTTTTGAGGCTGTCCGCGTCCGGATCGTCGCTCTGGCTCAAGCCCACATAATCGCGAGCTTCATTTTGGGACATCCACGGACGGGAACCGCCAGAAGCCAGCGCTTTGGCGAGGAATTCGGCCTGATCTTTAATCGAACCGCGCAGCAATTCGCGCTCGTCGAAGTCAGCCTGATACGATCGACGCTCTTCGCGCGTCAGCAGACACCGAGAAACCGCCTGCTCCCAAGCGATGAACCACGGCGCCAAGCCATAGCGAACGAAAAACTGACCAAGGGTTTCAATGCCACTGCCCCAGGACGTGTCATCCATCATCAAAAGCGGCCGCGGCACACCAAAAGCGCGCGCAACCTCCTCGATCTGATGATTTCTTGTCTCAATCTGCTGGCTGTCTCTTGCCGTCTGCGAGAACGGTTCGGCCTTCATGCCCTCTTCGAGGATTAGCCACTTATGTGCGTTCTCCGCACCGGAGAACTTATCCTTAAGGCTGGTGTCCAAGTTTTCGAACTCGTCATCACCAAGCTTGCCGGGGTGCGTGAGCGCACCGCCCACCATAGTGCCGTTCTTGAAGAGCCGCGCAGCAGCTTTCTCGGTCTGCATAGCAAGGCCGATGGCCTCTTTTGCCTGCTGGACACGGGAAAGGCCGATGACGCCATCGTCCGTCATGTCACGGAGATGAAATACCTCCGACTGGGGCAGCTCGACATATCGACCGCCCTTCAAGACGACTTTGTATATGACGGTCAGATCGTCTTTCTGCTCGACGGTGACATTGGTCGGGTGCAAAGGCTGCAACGCAACCACGCGCCTACCGCTTCGAACAATACGGGCGTAGGCATTGCCGTAGGTCAGTGCATGCGACTGGAGCTGTCGGCGGAATTCATACGCCGTCTGCCAGTTATTCGGCTGCGTAAGAAGAACATCAAACAGAGTATGATCATCGGCTGGGTGAAGTCGCCCCTTCCCGTCCTTGTACATCAAGTAAAAAGGCAGCATCCCGATGCTGCCTGAGATGAGGTCGACACAGCGAAAAACTGTTGTGTTGAACAGAGCAGCTTTGGGCGTCACCGCCATGCCGCTTGCGGTTTCTGCACCGCCGCCAAGAAAGGCGGCGAGCCTTGGATCGTCCAAGCCGTCGAAATATTGCCAGTCGGCTCGCGGCGCTCGTTTCGGCGCGACCGAAGGCGCTGCCTCCGGTTTGGACCGGAACAGGTCTAAAATACCCATATCTTTCCTTGTTCCGATTAGCCGGCCATTCGGATGCCGCGTTTCTTGTAGACGGACTCGATTTGCTCGGGCTCAACCTCTCGAGCCTTAAGCCCGGCAGCCATTGCCGTCGCGACTGCACCGTCGATACGAAAGCGGGTCTTGCTCTTGTCGAGTTTACGATTGCCGCTGGCGTCCGAGATGGCGATTGCATTGGCAAAACAGAAGGCTAGCACTGGATTTCCGTCGTGCTTGAAGCGCCGATGAATAAATGACGCCTCAAGCGCTTCCACAGCTGGCGACATATCACGATAGCCTTGACCCCACGGCACTAACCGCAGCGCGCCGTCGAAAGGCTTGTCCTTGCCTTCGATAAATGCGTCTACACCTATCCGCTGGAATTCGACCAGTAGCTGTTCGATGCGCCAGCGGTCATAAGCCAGCCCGCGAATGGAATAGTCCTCGCGGATTTCAGCGATGCGGCTGGCAACATAGGAGTAGTCAATCGCGCGACCGGGTGGCGTTTCGAGCCATCCGTCTTTCGCCCATAGGTCATATGGAGCGCGATCTCGCTTGGCATGATCAAACAGGAAGTCATGTGGCTTCCAGTGCCAAGCTCTCACACGCTCCACGCCGACGGCGGCGGATATACCAACCAGTGACGTAAGATCGTGCACGCCAGACAGATCGAGCGCGAGATAGATATCTTCGCCCAGCATTAGCGTGTCGCCGGTCTGGCATGCCTTCCATTCCGACCTAGGGATAAGCGGCGAATTCTGGTCGACGCGCTGATTCAGATAGAGGTTCCGAAAGCTGGCTTCCATCGACGGCATTCTGCTTGCCTGTATAGCCAGCGCGCTTAGGTCTTCGACACTACGAAAGTCTCCCAGCGCCGGGTTCGCCGCCCTCCACGCATCCTCGTCCATAATTTCCGCTTCGTCGTCGGCGCAATAAAGATGGACAAGAACAGTGGCATCATTTGCGACCAAGCCATCGTCGATCAATTTTGAAAGCGGGTGCTCAGGATCTGGCGACTGTGTGGAAATCACTATGCCCAGCGGCTCTTTTCGGGCGCCCTGCGAAGTGTTCATTACCTCGTAGAGTTCCTGATTACGCGACTGTGCCAGTTCGTCATAAATCCAGACAGACGGGTTCAAACCATGCTTAGTACCGGCGTCCGCCGACAGCGCTCGATAGAACGAACCGTTTTGCTTGCAAACCACCGTCTTTGTCGATGGCACGATGTCGAGAACCTGTGAAAGCTCCTCGTCGGCATCGATAAGTTGGCGCAGAAACTTAAACACCTGTCCCGCCTGCTCGCGGTCATTTGCTGCAGAATAGATTTCGCCGTTTTTGATGGCTTCCGGGCCAATGAGATGAGCCAATGCGATTGCAGCGATAATCGCTGTCTTGCCGTTCTTACGAGCAACCGAGAGAATTGCGCGCCTAACGCGCCGGTTTCCGTCAACATGCGGCGCATACAAATCTCGAATGAACTGCTTTTGCCAAGGACGAAGCCGCATAGGCCCGCCCTGCCCCTCACCGCTGGGGACGCGTAGCAGTTCGATGAACTTAATAACCTGTTCCGCGCGGTCCAGCCCTGCTTGGTCGACGCCTTGTCCGCGCTTTGCCCAATCAGGCCGCTGTAAACTCACGGATTATCACTTCTCCCCGCCGATAAGCCCGGCGAATTTGCTCTTCGGCTTTTCCTTTTGCGGCGTCAAAGCAGCGCGCGCCTTTGGATCAAGACCCAGCCTGTCGCCCATGCTCATCATGATGCGCGCTGCTTCGTTCTTGATCTTGAACCAAGGATTCACGGTGAGATTGCCCGTCGAGCCTGCAACCAGTGCCGGTTCGGTCTTAAGCGCTTCAGTCGCGCGTTTGTGGTCGGCCCATGCCGCAGCATAAACAGCAATACCGCCAGCATCGGTAGCGGCGTAGGTTTCTGGCGGCATCGCCGAAACGATCATCTCGAAGCATTCGCGAGCGTCATCATCCAGGTAGTTTGGGATGTAAACGTCACCGGAAGGACGGATCGAGGCCGCCCTTTTTCTTCGTTTGCCCGGGTTGCCCTTCAGCGCTTGCATTTCGGGCGTTTCGGGCCTTGGACCCCTGGCGCCCATAAATATCACCTGTCAAAAATAAACTTCAAAACTTGCGGGATAACGCGTTCGAGTTCCCCGCCGCTCCTGCGTCTGCGGACTAGCGCGCTTTTTGATCCGCCCGGGGGCTCATCCTATTGGCCACCCGTCCGCAGAAAACCGCACGACAGTCTCTCCGCGCTCTTCACGCTGTTTGGTCCGATCATGACACGACTTACAAAGGGACATGAGATTGTCAGCATCCCAGAAAAGATCTTCGTTTCCTTTATGAGGGATGCGATGGTCGCAAATCGTGGCGGGTTCGACGTCGCCAGCCTTGAGGCAATAGACACAGAGTGGCGACTGCATAAGGTGACGCTCGCGCATCTTAAGCCAGCGTGATCTCTTATAAAGATGCTGCCAAGAGGCGCTTTCACCGCGCTGCTTGTGATTTGCCATGACAATCCTAGTTGGTTGCGGACATCGGGATCGAACCGATCATATCCGGCTTATGAGACCGGCGAGCACACCAGCGCTCTCGCCCGCTGAAATTGAATGGAACAATTAATCGATGATGCCCGTTCTCTCCTCGTAATCGAAAAGGAGAATGAAATGGCACAGACCACCGAAGGCATGCTTTCCGAACAAATCGACGCACTGCGCAAGGAAGTCAGCAGCCTATCGTCCCGGTTGTCAGATCATCTCGGCAATCTGTCCGGCGCAACCGACGACGCCCTTGCTTCCACGAAAGACGCTGTGAATGTGCTGGCCGAAGGGGCACGTGAGCACGGCCAAAGAGCTGTACAGTATGCACGCGAAAATCCTGGCACTGCATCCGCATGGGCATCCGTTGGACTGGCGGCCTTGGTTGCATGCATGCTTATGAAGGGCAGAGGTAGCCGTTACAGGTAAAACACAATCGGCGGGGAGCCTACCGCAATAGGCTCAACCCGCCGAACCAGCAGCCGGAGGAGAAGCGGCGCTGGATTGAGAAGGCCCAGACATAATACCGGACAATCCGACAGCAGAGGTTTGGGCGCTGTTTTGGAAAGTTACGCCCGGTTCAGCGGTTGCACCCAACTGCAACATGACCGAGCGTCCGTCGCCTCGCGCACGGAATAGTGCGGGGCAACCGCATAGCGGTTGAACCCCTTCACTATACTCCGCACCAGATCGCGGAATACCTACCTACGCAGCATATTTTTTTATTGCAGCCGCTAGATTGTCGTTGGCAGCAAGCAGTGCTTTACGCCCACCGCTGCGCTTGTCGGCATAATGGCGAGACTGCCCTGCTGCTATACCGACATCCGTGTAATTCGCCGCCTCCAACGCGGCATCTAGTACATCCCGATCCCTGTCCTTCAACTCTTGAAGCGCTTCAAACCACAGATCACGATCGATCATCGCAGACAGTGTATCTTCCCACGCTTCGTCTCCTCCACCAGCACACGTCGTCTTTCGCATACCGAGGAAACTATCGGCCACCTTGGGCGAGCCACACGGCAACCCTTTTGGATATCGTGTGAAAGTAACCTTCTCCATATCGGTGTTTGCGTAAGCCTCCGCGAGAATGCGGGCGGATTCTTCAGCGCTGTAATCCGTACCATTTCGGCGCTTGCCGGATGGAATATATCGATGCGGCATTGTTCCAAGCATATCTTCAAAATAGTGATTGCTGGCCTTGGTATCCTTCGGGTCTACTCCGCCGCCCGACGCTCGGTCTGGCTTATCTTTCATGCCGAGCATTGCTCCGGTCGGCATGCGTATGTCGGCCTGAATAACTTCACCGTCTATGCCGAGCACATATCCGACTTCAGTCTGGTTGCCATCGCTGAACCGCAGCCTGCCTATGCGGACAATCTGTCCATTCTCATTCTTCTCGATATCGCCAGTAGCTACATTCTGCATGATTGCCTGCACTGAAGGTGTTTGTCGCCAGTCTCGCTCATAACGCATGTCGGTAACTTCCTCCGGGTCATTGTCATTCGCACCAGGCACAACAGACCAATTCGTCTGCAATGGTTCTCGCTGACCTTCTGGGCGGTTGCGATACGTCATAAGTGCCTTTAGCTGCTCTGCGAGCGATCCATGTCTCGAGTTCTTCATGCTGCCTTCCCCTTCTCTTCTGTAAGCCACCCCAGAACCGCCGTAACGGCCCGCTCAGCGGCTTCTGTCGTCGTGGTGGCCCGAATGACGAGAACCGTGTAGCCAAGCCGCTGTAGGGCCGCATGACGGTCTTTCTGGGCCGGCGACAGTCTTCCCTGCCCGACCTTGTTCTCAATCAGCAGCAGGCGACCGTATTCGCCGTAGATGCGGAGGTCAGGTTCACCGCTGGTCATTCCTGTTGCGATTGCCTGGGCCTGCGCTCTTGGTCCACGCTTGCTGGCGTTCATGTCCCCGGCCAGTAGGAACTGGCGCTGGTATTGGGGCAGGCGGCGCAGGCTGGCTACTTGTGCCGCCTGTAATTCCCATTCGAGCGGTAAGGCTGGTTTTGTAGTAACGCGGCCATTGCTGGTGGTGATCTTGACGCGGGCGCCGTTGATGCGTGTGATCTGAGTGGTGGTGGCGGTCGTAGACGAAGGCGCGCGCGTGCGGTTGCGTGCCATGTGAGCTCCTCGTGTTGATTGCGGTATGCCGTTGGTAGCGGCAAGAGGAGTGTGGAATGCCTCAATAAATGTCGTGTTAATGGCCAGGCAAAAAGCGAGACGTTACCCTGACGTAGGGCAAGGCGCTTTGCGGTCCTCCAGTTACACCATTCACCGGGGGCGTCTTGTCGCCAACCTCAAATCAGGTTGTATTTTGGAAAGTCCTAAAATCAGGAAAAGTGCGCACTTCTCAAATCTCGAGAACTGCGCGCCGCGCGCTTTGTGCGTAAGTTTCTATATAAGAACTCTTACGCACCAAAAGCAGCGTGCATTTGCGAACTTCTTTTAGGGTTTTTCGAGAAGTGCGCAAGAAGTCTTACGCGTTACCTAGGGTTGTATTTTGATTGTGACAGGCGGTTGTATCGATAGGTGAAAAAGAGAGGAAGGCGGACATCCTTCCTCTCATATGAATCCAGAAAACTATGCCTTATTGATTTGGCTTATGGCCAAGTTCGTGAGTTTGTTATTTGTAGCTTTCTCTTGATCCAAAATCTGGGTTAGTAAGGTGTGCGCTTCCGTATGCCCGAGCTCCTTTGCCCATTCGCGTAGCGAACCGTATCTGGAAATTTCATAATGCTCGACTGCCTGGCAAGCTGCGAGCAAGCCTGCGTCAAGAGCTGTTCCGCTTGCCTCTTCAATCAAGCCGTCGGCTTCCTTAATCAGCCCTTCAATCGCGTCGCATTTCTCAGCGGTAGGCTTCAGCTTGAGAGACTTAAACACCTCATTCAGGATCGTGATCTGTCCCTTGGTTTCTTCGAGATGTTCCTCGGCGGCTCGCTTCAGTTTGGCGCTTTTCGCCGCCTTGGCAACCTTCGGAAGCGCCTTGGTAATCGCGTTTTCAGCGTAATAAATGTCCTGCAACGTATGCTCGAAAATATCAGATAGCGTTTTCATATCCGTCCTCCTAGTTGTAAGGGTGAAACGGGTCATCCGCTTATAAGTTCCTTGGGATAATTCGGCGTTGGATTGAATGCAAGATTTGATGGCAGACACCTGCAATACTTCGCGGCTAGACGAGACATTGAAAAAAGCGGCACCAAAGGTCGTCTCATTGCAGTCTTATTTGCTTTCTCGTCATAGAAGGCGCATGGTGATTATCATGACAGCAATTGAAACGGGCGCTGTCGTTTGGGCTTAAAATGCCTGGCCCGCAATAAAGGAGGATATCATGTCTTCCATCGCCTTGAACTCCAGAAACATTACTATGATTTCCCGACTTCTTAGGGACGCCCGCAAACCCGGCGACACGCAAGACTTGCGCACCGATGCGGCGCGATATCTCACGCGCCGTTTTCAGGAAGGCACCTTTGATGAGGATCGCCTCCGGATTGCATTGAACCAGTTCATCAAGAAGCATCGGTCAATGGCAAATGCCGTTGATCGGTGGGACGATGAAGGCGGAGCAGTAAAATGAAAAGCATAATGACCCTTTCGTTTCCAAACCCTAGCCGAAGTTTCGATGACTTGGAGATGGGTGTGCGTTTCGTCGGTTACGATGGAATGACCTCGGTTCCGTTTCTAATCGATAAAACCGCACTGGATAAAATCGGGTCCATCTCCGCAACAGAATCGTCACTTCTCGCTGCATTTGATGCGTCTCGGGCACTTATATACGACGTTGCCCGAGAAGTTTATTCCAACGCTCGCCAAACTTCCTATCGGATTTCGGTGGGAGATATGGGGTAGTTAGTGCCGCAAACGCAAAAAAGCGGAGCCAAAGCCCCGCTTTCCCGATTGAGTATACTGGTTGCTATCACGTGGAATTAGACAATCGTCCTTCCTCCTGCAGCTGCCAGAGAGGCGCGGTGAACTTTGCCTGGAAGCCTTCTGGCCTAAATTCGGAACTAACTTCCCCAGCTCCAAGAAGCCCCATCCTTATAAGCTTGGAGCCAAAACCTATCTTTGTAGGTTGGGCGACCGGCGGTCCTCCGATTTCGGTCCAATTCATCGAGAAAACCGGCTCAACCTGCCTTTTGGATATGGCGACGGTCAATTGCACATGCCCTGTAGGATTAGAAAGTGCGCCGTACTTAATCGCGTTTGTTGTCAATTCGTGAACCAACAGCGAAATGGTCGACGCGCCTTTTGGGCCTACCGATAAATCGGGTCCCGCCATGTGCACGCGATCATCTACTGCTAACGCGGTTGTTACTCCAGATACGATTTGACGCAACGACCCTTTCGAGCTCTTACCGAGACGAAGAACATCATGAGCATTCCCCAGAGCAAAAAGTCGCTTTGTAAATGTGTTGATGACTTCTTCATCGGCGTTGTTATTGAAAGTCTGGCTCGCAATTGCAGATACTACGCTAAACGTGTTCTTGATGCGATGTGCGAGCTCCGCATTGAGAATTCGGGCATGTTTTTCGGATTCTACCTTTTCTGTGGTCTCGATGACCGTATCGATCATCCCGCCAACACGCCCTTGTCCATCAAAAATCGGGCTGTAGCAGAATGTGAAATAGCATTGTTCATCATAACCGCGTCGATCAATTACGAGCGGAAAGTCTTCGATAAAAGTCGCTTCGCCAGCGTAAGCTTTCTGAACCATGGGAAGCAATTCATCCCACGCTTCCGACCAGATATCGCGGAACGAAGCTCCCATGCAGTTTTCTTTTTCTCCGAGAATTGGCCTGAAAGCGTCGTTATAAATCGTCGTAAACTCCGGCCCCCAAACGATAGCTTTGGGAAAATGCGAAGCCAACATCATCTGAACTGCGGTGACCAATGGCGCCGGCCAACTTTCTGGCACTCCGATAGGGTTTCGGCTCCAATCCAACAGCCGAATTTCATCAGCCGACTGACCACGCGCATGCAGGAAGGGCACCGCACTGTCCATAGTGTATTCCAATTTGATCGAGGAAGATTCGTAGGCGGCACTACTCTATTTTATTAGATTCGGCTCACAGGGGCGAGTGGCATTCGGTCTTCAAGCTGTGCTATCCCTATTCAATCAAACCGCCCTCACAAACGATGTCGTTTTCCGCTGCACTGGATCGCGCTCCTCGACCTTCGCCAGGAAGCCTTCCTTGAATAGTGCCTTAGTAATGAGGCTGGTCCGCTTCTTCTGCACCTCGTCGTCGACATCCAGCCCGAGCGCATAGGCCACGGCGTGCCCAACCCAGTCCTTGGCCTGCGGCGCTTGTTTGTACATGCCGCCGTTCACAGCGCCACGGATTGCGTCTTTCTGCTCATCCGTCAGTCCTTCAGCCACTTCTTCGCTGGACGGCCAATGCCATTCGGTCACAACAGGCGCGTGGTCCTGCGGCTGGGTTAGCCCTCGCCCATTACCTAGTGCCACGCTTTCGATATGACGCCAATCCAGCCGGTGCGACAGCGGCGTAAGGTTCGACTTGCCATATGTGATCGAGAAATAACCAAACCGATCCATGCCGGGAATTCCAGCTTCATTCGCCTGCCCTTCCGACATACGGTTCAACACCCGCACCGAACGCGCAGCGCCGATCAGCGCCACGGCACCGCGAGCATCTTCAACCGTAGCCTCGCGGTCGCTCACCTTGCGCAGATGGTGCACAATGTCGATGGAGCAGTTCGTATAGTCCGCGATCTGCGCCCAGAGCTTCGCGACCTTGTCGATTGCGCCGTTGTCGTTTTCATTGACCTGGTGCGTCGACACAAATGGATCGACGATCATCACGTCAATGCCATTGGCAAGGATGGTTTCGGCAACAGCCTCGACGATCGGCTCTTGGATTTTGACTCCCTTCTTGTCGTCAATCGCCACGACAAGCTCCTGCTCACGGCCACTGTCGAGGAACAGATGCCCATCAATGTCTTCCGGCTTGAGGTTGAAGTGTATACACGCCGCCATGATACGGCGTTCCAGCTCGTCGCGCGGATCTTCGACGTTGAACAGCCAGACCTTAAGGCGGCGCGGGGGCTTAACACCGTTCAACGCCTTGCCCGACGCCATAGCGAGCGCTTCCACGATACTATTCGCGGTTTTGCCAAGTCCGCCGGGCGCGACCGTAACCGATACGTACTTGCGGATGAAGTGCCGACCGAAAGCAAACTCTCGGCGTGGCAACGTCGACGGGTCTTTCCACTGGAAGGGTGTGGCTGCGAGGATGGGTTGGTCGGTGGGCTCGTCTTCTACTACTAGCGGCGCCTCTGGTTCGTCGTTTTGCACTTCTGGTTCACGCTGCTCATCAACCTTCGCCCGCGCGTTGTCGAGCATACGGGTGATGTCCACGAGCTTGGTATTGTCGTTGACAGCTTCCGGTGTCTGACGCGGATGCATCTTGCCTGCCTTCAGGCCGTTGTCGATCGTCTTGCAGCAACGCGGGAAGTCCCTGCCCCAGCCGCGCGCCACGTCTTGTAGCAAAGCCCGCGCTTCGGATTCCGACAAAGCCCCGGCGCCGACGAACGTACCCATCCGGAACGCGGCGTCGTTCAGGCGGTTGTTGCGGTTGCCCATCGGTTCCATGGCGAGGTCGTCCAGCTCAAACTGTACCGCGCGCTCGACGTATCGGTCGTTAATCGTGCCCGAGACCGATGGCGCCTGATACATCGTCGTGCTGTCGTATGAGCGCGGCAGGACGAGCTCCAGCAACCAGTCTGGCGCATCGACCGGTTCCATATCGACCAACCAGCGGTAAGGCCGGCCAACAGCAGGCACACTGCCGGCCGCGATGACATAGCCGCCGTCACCACGAACATCGATGCCAGCGCCCAATGCGCCACGATTGCGGACGCCAGCCTTGTGCTTGAAGAAATAATGTCGGCCGCCGCTCGTGGTTTCAGCAGTGAGCGTGGCAGGCAATGCACCGTGCTCGCCTTCCAGTGCCGCGAGCGTATCCGGGCCGCCGTGCTTCGGGTCGATGTCCAGCACCCACGCGCCGATAGGCGCACCGGTCGGCACGCCGATCATTGCACCGGGATTGCGACGCCAAAGCTCCCGAACAATTCGCTCATTCAGCGTCGCACCACGGAAACCATTGCTGGTAAGCGGTGTTTTGGTGGCTAGAATTTCGATAAGGCCGTCCTCGTCAACGAATTCCTCATCGGCAGCACGGCATGGGAAGACAGGCCAGCTGCGCTCTGTGTAGGATAGCGC
>NZ_JABXGB010000049.1:0-17309 GCF_022627935.1 Ochrobactrum sp. C6C9
TTGAACACGGGACCGCGGATAATCGGCTGACATGTCCATGCGTGGTTTCTAGAGCATTCGAAACAAAAAGGGAACATGCTTGCTTGTGCCTTTGGCGATGCTTCCCCGCCGGCTCCCGATTATGGGATCAGAATCTGATGAGAAACTATAATTTCGCCGCCGGCTTATGCGGGGCAAGAGGCAAATTTTCTGTTTGCCTGTGGCGCAGAGGCCTTCAATGACATCCTGCATTCCGAACAGGCCCCGGATATATGGATCTGTGGCCATACTCATCATGCCTTTGACGTTCAGATCGGTCAAAGCCGCATCGTCTGCAATCCTTACGGTTACTGGTGGGAGCAGGGCAGACATGGGTTTCGCTGGGACTGGGTGATAGTCGTGGATTAACCGCCTGTCCGGAGCACAGAATCGTGACCGACAGGGAGCTAACAGGTATTGGGCGACAAGGAAGCCTGTAGCAAAAGGAGGGCCAAAGCCAATCGCATGAACGCCTCCTGTGTCTGCTACCCAGATCTAAGCCGAGGTCAATCGAGCCCGATGTTTTGGTCAGAAGTATTTCTGGCATTGCCCGGATAAATAGCGCTTTCGGCTCTTCCAGGTACTAAAATCCGCGATTTGATTGCGGATACCACTGACGCGTCCCAATATGCGACATTATGTCATGAAACAGGCATTAAAGCACTTCGAAATGAAGCCGTTTGGGGGCCATTTGGGCACAATTGGATCAGTTAAAAAAGCATAAGCATCTGATATTATTGTAATATTGTGCTTTACTATAGAAGCCAGCGTTTCTTGAAGCTGACAGACAATCATTTTCAGGAAAGGATTTTTCAATGATTGGAACTTCGCCTTTAGACTACGGTATCGACAAAGCCAGCAACGGCATTGCAGCGCGCATGCTCAAGGATTTTGAGGAGGGACATTTTTCGTTCCTTGCCGATGAGTCAACCGTCGAACAACGCTATAATCAATCAGGACAAGGTTCGGTCTGGCACGATTTCAAGCGAGCTTGTCGCGCTTATTCCACGCTCAATGGATGTGTGGTGATTGTTGACGACACCAACGAGTGTTTTGTCGATAGCGTTGATATCAATGGTGAGTATGAATTCGAATTCGCGAATGCATTCGCAATCAACGTAGCCACAACCTATCGCGAGCGGTTGCTCGCACTTGGAAAGCAAGGTTCTGTCCGGTTGACGCTTTACAGACTTCCCAGGGCAAACTACGAAAACACCGCATGGGGCCATTTCTGGGAGCGCGGAGAATATATTGGCGAAATGAGAATGGCACTCGCGTAAGCGGCCATTTGGCAACCCACAGTCTATCGAAATAAGAAAACCGGGAGCATGCGCCATACGTGCTCCCGGTTTTCTTATTTGGGTTGCCGGCTCCAATTCGTCAGGCCTGGTGAAACCCGGAATCAGCCATTCAGTATGGTCGTCGCAGACTTGGCGGGTGTGACGACACGCTTCTTCGAGCGCGATCCAGATGGTCGGCCGATTGCCTCAGGATTTGCGCTCTTGGCTGTTTGTCAAACTTTAACGGCCCAAACCTGCCAGTTGTGCTTGTCACAACGGTCGTATCTATCCAGTCGCATAATACCGTTCAACGTGCCACGTTAAAAATTTTCATCGGTGTTCATGGTCCGTTTGCGCCGGCGGCTGATTGGCCTCACAATATGTCTATTGGCTGGTGAGAGATGATAAAATGTTAAAAGAAATTCCATGGGACATATTCGGTGAGAACGCGCAAGTTCTTGATGAAGCGGACATTCCGGTTTGTGGCGGGTGTGCGTATTTTTGCATCTTGCAATATGAAGGTGTCGATCGGCTGATCTCACGGCTGCGCATTTTCGATCTTGACACCGAATACTGCTATTCGCTGTACGGCCGTTTTTCCCGGAATGATGCGATTATCCTTGCCGGTAGTTTACCGCCGGCGCTGGAAGAATTCGATGGCGTGCGCTGCCAGGTTGGTCAGCTGGAAGTCATTAGCGGGAGCTTCTATGGAAGCACCCCGATGACCCCATCTGCAACCAAATACGCATTAAAAGTGGTGGACCCAGGTAACACGACGCTAGCTCAAAATGAGATGTACACAGTGTGGGGTTTAGGAATTCGTCCTTGTTCCGCGCACGAAGCTGAAATCGCCACCTTTGCCGCAGAGGATGCGGTGCGTCGGGCGATAGAAATCGTAGCCGAGGGTGAATGTCTGACTGACGATAGAAGGCCGTGAAGAAGATCGGGGGCATTTGACCCGGGAAAGAACGAACGGTCGGGATCGGTTATGAGAAAACTGATATCACGAATTTATCCATGATGTGGAAACCCTGAGCACATAAGGGCAATAAGCGCCATGGTGCGCGAGGGCTTAATGATAATCAGGAAGGACTTATCATGGAAGAAGCGAGGCGGGAAGACTAACATTAAAGCCGAACCATTTTAACAGGGGCACGTCACAGTACAAGAGATTGCGTCGTCACGCTGGCCTCCAATCCAGCAATGATCCTGAATCGCAATGTCAAGCCCGAGGGAATCTCATGGCGATCCCGAGTAGCGCTGACAGACTCTAAGGTCGGTATTGTTGAACGCCAAATGCTGAGGCGGATTTAACCGTGTGCGTTGATGACGGCCAGAAAGGCCGGGCCGTAGCGTTCGAGCTTTGTATCGCCGACACCGGGCACATCGGCCATCTGGGCGCGTGAGGCTGGCCTGGCAGTGGACAGCTCGATTAGTGTGCGATCGTGGAAGATCACATAAGGTGGGACATTTTGCGTGCGCGCTATCTCTAGCCGCTTCTCGCGCAGTGCCTGAAACAGCGCCTCATCACGCTCCGAAAGGGCGGATGTTGCCGATTTCCCACGTGAAACAGTACCACGCGATGGCTTCGATTTCGACGGGACACGCAACATGAGCGTATGCTTTGCGCGCAAAAACTGCCGACCTGCTTACGAGATCGACAAACCGCCGTGCCTGGCAAAGTCCACATCGATTAACCTCTGCGCGATCAACTGCCGTATGATCGCACGCCAGGTGTGATTGTCATGCTCGCGGCCGATTCCGAAAGTCGAAATCTGATCGTGACCGAAGCGGCTGATGCGTTCATCCTCGACGCCAAGAAGGACATCGACAATATAGGCTTGTCCGAACCGCTCCCCGGTTCTGTGAATGCAGGACAATATTTTCTGTGCGGCTATTGTCCCATCGAAGAGGGTTGGTGGTTCGGCGCAGGTATCGCAATTGCCGTACGGTTCGCATCTATCACCGAAATAAGACAGCAGCACCTGTCTGCGACAGTTCGCCGTTTCGGCCAATCCGAGGAGGGTGTCGAGTTTCTGCCGCTCCATCCGCTTACGCTGATCGGGCGCGTCGGATTCCTCGATGAAGCGGCTGCGCAGGACGATATCTTCATAACCGTAGAGCATCATCGCTTCGGCTGGCAGTCCGTCGCGCCCCGCACGCCCTGTCTCCTGATAATAAGCTTCGATGCTTCCCGGCAGATCGACATGGGCGACGAAGCGTACATCCGGTTTGTCGATGCCCATCCCAAACGCAATCGTCGCCACCACGATGATCGCTTCGTCATGTTGGAACCGTGCCTGGTTCGCCTCGCGCGCAGGCTTCTCCATGCCGCCGTGATAGGAGAGAGCGTCATAGCCCAGGCTGCGCAGCCATTCGGCCGTTTCTTCCGTCTTCCGTTTTGAAAGACAGTAGACGATGCCGCTTTCACCCTGGTGATCCTGCAGAAAACGTTTCAATTGCGCGCGGGGATTGTTCTTCTCCATGATCGTGTAGCGAATATTGGGGCGGTCGAAACCGGCGATGAAGGCATCGCGCTCGTCAATCTGCAGATGCGACAGGATTTCCGCACGTGTCGGCTCGTCGGCGGTTGCTGTCAACGCCATGCGTGGCGTATTGGGAAACTGCGTCATCAACACATCGAGCTGTCGATAGGATGGTCTGAAATCATGCCCCCATTGCGACAGGCAATGTGCTTCGTCGATAGCGATCAGCGAGAGAGGCACGTCGCTCAGGCGTTGCAATGTATCTGGTCTGAGCAGTGTTTCAGGCGCGACATAGAGCAGATCAAGCACACCAGCATGGATATCATGCCACAAGGCTAGCCTGTCATCGCCAGCAAGGTCGGAATTGAGCGCCGCAGCCTTCACACCTGCCTGCCGGAGCGCGGACACCTGATCGGCCATCAACGCAAGAAGCGGTGACACCACGATCCCCATGCCTGGTCGCGCAAGGGCGGGAATCTGATAGCATAGGGATTTGCCGCTGCCTGTCGGCATCAGGACGAATGCATTATTGCCTGCTATCGCGTGCGATATGATTTCAGCTTGTCGCCCACGGAAGGCATCGTATCCATAAACGGTTTTGAGAATGTGGATCGGGTTGGTCATCATCAGCAGTCAAGGCATCAATTGTTGTTCAGATTCGGTGCCTACATTCATAGCAGCCATCAGCGGAAAACCAGTCTTTATCCGAGGCATGAGCAGACCAAGGTACAATCTACCAATTATAAATGCACTTTTTGTGATCTGTCCCTTCAGCGGCAGATCCTCTTTGAAGGAACAACAGCACGGCTCAGTCGCGTAGCCAGTTTTCGACCCTCAGAGCACGGATGCGTGAGAATTCTCCGGTATTGGCCGTGACTAACACCGCCCCGAGCGCATAAGCATGGGCAGCGATGAAGAGGTCATTCGGACCGATGGGCTGGCCAACGGCTTCCAATTCGGCTCGGATTCGTCCATATTCGGCGTCGGTAGGCATATCAAGTGCGAGCACTTGCATACTTCCAAGAATGGCCTCGATGTGCGCCAGTAGCTTCGGCGATCCTTTCTTGGCGCATCCATAGCGTAACTCCGCTGCCGTGATAATGCTGACGCAAACTGCTTCTGGTCCGACCTCAGCAATGCGTATGGCGACAGCACCTTTGGGGTTTCGTGTAAGCTCGGACACGACATTGGTGTCAAGCATGTAGAGCGCGCTCACAGGTCGAATTCTTTCAACGGTAGCAGGGTATCGTCAATATCAGGGAACTGATCTTCCGGCCCAAGCGGTTCCAGCCCGGCAAGCACTTCCAACAGGTTCTGGCGACGCACCGGCTCTATGATAAGTCGATCTCCATCGCGATGGATCATCACCCGGTCGCCCGGAAGTTCGAAGTCAGCTGGAATGCGTACGGCCTGACTCTTATTGTTACGGAAGAGTTTTGCTTCGCGGGCTGGTGTAGGTTCGGAGTGTCGGAGCTGTGGCATATTGGCCTCCTTTGTATATACACGAGTATATACATCGTGACAGGATTAATTTCAAGCGGAGGGGGTCGCTAGCGCGCAATTGTACGTCGTTCAGCGATGTTGTAGCGGTTCATAGTGGGCACCAAACTAAGATGCGGGTGGCATCGTCGGCGGTGGGAGTGCACAGTGGAGACGCCATTCTTCGCAATTATAAATGCAAAACAATAAGGGAGTTATCCGTGATGGGAAATCCCGGGCGCATAAATGGCAACGAAGGCAGAGCTTCCAAGAGGACGGAATGTCGACATTGTCGGATTTGACGAAAGTTTGCAATCGACGTCGATCATACCGATCAGCCCTTGCAAACTCCTCGGCAATGCGTTGCAGCAGCTACTGCGCGAGTTTATTGTCCCAATTCTTATCAGGGGTTCCACTCAGGTCTTTTGATCACCCAGGCAAGACGAAGGGTTTTATCTCATATCCGTTTGCTTCATTTCGCTTGATGTGGCTGAAGGCCGGAGCCGGAAAGTGATAGGGCGCGATGATCCAGTTGTTCAGCGCACAGGTTTCCAGAAGTTTGATCCGCGTTTGGACCGACTCCTCCGGATTCATGCAAAAATTCGATGCCGGAGCATTATTAGGCAACTGGATAGGGTGATGTATCGCATCTGCTGTGAAGACAATAGTTTCATCGCCGCTGCCCAAGATCAGACCGATCATTCCGGAAGTGTGTCCAGGCAATGCAATTGTTTGAAGACCGGCAACGATTTCGCCTGGTTGCACCGCCAAATAGCCGGGGCCGTCGATGATTGGCATGACACTATCTTGCCAGGCGCCATGGAGTAGATTCGACGAATTGGACGTTGCTTGGGCTTTAGCCAACATTGCTTCAAGCTCTCGTGCCGGCGTAACATAAGTCGCCGAAGGAAACGTTGGGCGCCAGACCCCGCTAGAGTCTGCAATGGTGTTCCAGCCGACATGGTCGGCGTGTAAATGGGTATTGATGACGAAATCAATATGATCGGCATCTAAACCAAGTCCTTCCAGAATGGCAAGAAACGGACCATTCAACCTATCCCATGCGGGTCGATCGGGGCGGTACTTACCATTTCCGATCCCAGTATCTATTAAAACATTTCCAGCACGGGATTGGACAAGATAGATATTGAAACTAAGCGATAATGTATCGGCAAGTCCGTTATCGGCGCTATTCATCGGAGATGTCGGATAGGGCTCGTTCCGAGTGAATTGCATCTCACCAATAAGCTTATCACGCCTCCATTGAACGGGACCGAGATCCGGAATGCAAGTTACAAGCGTCCCGTCCTCAAGTGCCAGTTGTTCAAGGCTGATGCCCAAACTGGCAATCCAGATGTGATTGTGCTTCATAATGCGGGTGAGGCCCTCTGTAATTCCTCCAAGAGAACGCAGGATGGCATGATCCATGGATGGCTCAGCAACCACCATTGGTATCTCATTTAACAGGCCTGACTGCTGGTATTGACGAAGAAACGCAATCCCCAAAGCACCGGGGTGAAACTGGAATACTACGTCAGGTTTTGCAGACCTTATGCGCGCCATTTCCGCTGCATAGTCGATCTGGTCCAGACTTGTGTAGACCTCTTCTATAATTTCTCCCTCGAAAGTACGGCGAAAGCCCTCGACCGCGTCCTTACCTGCCTGGAAATTCGGAGCAAGCACCATAGCTCGCTTAAAGCCGAGAGCCTTTGCATTGCGCCCCGCGCTGCCCTGCATACTGTCGGTGAGCCATGACATGACGAAATAGTTCGCATTGCAGTTAACACCGGCAAATTCAGTGGGCCCGGCATTAGGGCTTATCACGATCTTACCGGCGTCGATTACCTCGGGAATGATAGCCGAGGCCACATTCGAAAAAATCATACCGGTTATGATATCGGCTTGCTCGTCATATAGGAACCGGTCCGCCAACTGGCGGCCTGTCGATGGCTTCAGTCCATCGTCGGCGATAACAACATCGACCTTTTGGCCACCCAGAAGACCATTGCCCTGTTTAACCGCGAGATTGAAGCCGTCGCGCACGTCTTCGCCGAGATAGCCTGCAGCGCCGGTCAGGGTGGTAATAAAACCTATTTTCACGGCGTCGGCCGCATGCGCGTGAGTGCCCCCAAGAGTAGACGATACCAGAAAGGCGCCCGCGATATGTTGCAATTTAGAAAGTCGCATCCATTCAGTTCCTCATTTGACCATAATCGTAAGAGCATGCGGCGAGTTAGCCGCATATCGAAGTAGCAACCGGCAAGAACACCAACATCATTCGATAGTGCTGCATTCCATCATATGTCGAACCATTATCCACTGTCATAGGAGAGATGCCGGACTGGCGGTCCCGCAATGGTCTAGAGACTATTGACCAAACGATGCGAGACGTTCTTCACGACCGTATAGTGATGCAATCCTTCTGCTCCACCCTCGCGGCCAAGCCCACTATCCTTGACACCACCGAACGGTGTCTCAGCGACAGATGCTTCGAGCGTATTGATCGAGACGTTCCCAGCTTCCAGACCCGACATAAGACGGTCCACATTTTCCGCGGAGTTCGCAAAGCCATATGCGGCAAGACCGAAGGGCAGCGAGTTCGCCTTTTCAATAGCCACATCAAGGGACGGCACTGGATTGATCAAGGCCAGCGGACCGAAAGGCTCCTCGGACATCGCACGGGCATCGCTGGGCAATTCCGCCAGAGCCGTCGGCGGGAAGAAATAACCGTTGTTCTTCAGACGGCGACCGCCAAAAAGCAATTTTGCACCCTTGGCTTCGGCATCGCTGACCAACTCTTCCAGCGCCATAATGCGACGATCATTTGCAACAGGCCCCATCTGCACCCCTTCCTCCAGTCCGTTACCGACACGGATTGACTGCGCCGTTTCAATAAAAGCTGCAGTAAAACGCTCATAATGGGTTTCATGAACGAAGAAGCGTGTTGGGGAGGTACATACCTGGCCTGAATTGCGGTACTTTCGGCGTGCTGATGCGATGCCCGCCAGAACCGGATCGGCGTCCTCGCAAACGATGACCGGGGCGTGGCCGCCGAGTTCCATAAGAGCGGGCTTCATATGACGCGCGGCGATTTCGGTCAAATGCTTGCCGACAGCTGTTGATCCGGTGAATGCGATGGCCCGAATTTCGGGGCTGGGGATGAGAAATTGCGAAATATCCGCCGGAACGCCGAAAACCAGATTCAACACACCTGCTGGCAGCCCTGCATCTTCAAATGCGCGCGCAATATGCGTAACTGCAGTCGGCGTTTCTTCGGATGCCTTCAGAATAATGGAGCAACCGGCAGCCAGAGCGCCCGCAATCTTGCGTGCAGGTTGGCTCATTGGAAAATTCCATGGTGCGAAAGCAGCGACTGGGCCGATTGGCTCATGCACAACAATATAGCGAATACCGGGCGCGCTTGGTATGACACGGCCATAGAAACGAATGCACTCCCCCGCATCCCATTCGAAAAATTCGCAGCCCCGGATGACCTCAAGCCGGGCTTCAGCTATAGGCTTTCCGTTTTCGAGCGTGATCGCGCGTGCGATCTCTTCCTGCCGCTCGCGCATAAGCGCCGACGCCTTCATGATGATCGCAGCGCGGGCCGCCGGCGCAGTGTTGCGCCAGACCTGATATCCGTCCCAGGCTGCCTGAAGTGCCGCCTCCAGGTCCCCCCGTTCTGCCACCGCAACCTGGCCGATCTCGGTCTCGTCTGCAGGGTTGATAATTGGAAGCGTATTGGCGCACTTGCGCCATTCGCCGCCTATGAAAAGCTGTACGTCGGATTTTTGCATCAGAAAGCCTCTGCAATCTACTAGTTGGGCCAAGCCCAGATTATCGTTACGGATAGAATGAGGGGGTTTAATTCATGTGACAATTCATATTGAAACTATATATCCATGAGTTTTATCACATGAGTTTGTATGAGTGTCGGCGAATTTTTCACGCACCAAACTGCCAGCCGCGCAGAGCCGCGCGACCGCAAAACTTTTTGTAGAAGCCAGTCAACCGATGTTGCGAATCCCGGCGAGCAGGGCCTGCGACATCTCGGTTTCTGGCGAGCACCAGTCCATCAGAATATTGTAATGGTTTCGGTTCGCGACCTCGATTGCCTTCACCCTTCCGCCAGCCACAGCCCAGCAATCGGCATAAGCGCGTGACTGGCGTTTGAAGCCGTCCGCTTCATGCTCTGACCATGCTACGGTTATCGGACACCCACCCACAGGAATGCTCCGGATGGGACTAAGTTGATCGACATCAATAGGACTAAGATTCAGCCACCCCTGCGGGAAAGTTTCAGCCACAGGGGCAAGCTCGAAAAGCCCGCTGACCGGCATGGCAAACTTGACTACATCCTTTGGCAAACCGAATTTGCCCTGCCATCCCTCAGAAAGGAGCGCGCCCGCAAGGTGACCGCCGGCAGAGCTTCCCCCGACCGTTATCCGGTTCGGATCAAGACCATAGTCCCGACCGTGACGCCAAACGAAGGCCAGAGCAGAGCGTACCTCCCGCGTAATTTCGGCAAGAGATACTTCGGGTGCCAGACGATAGTCGACGACGACCGTGGCAATGCCTTCGCGCGCAAGCATTCCAGCCATCATGGCGGAATCTTCCTTGGACAGCGCCCGCCAATAGCCACCGTGAATGAATATAAAAACCGGATTTAGTCCGCCGCTTGACGAAGGGCCGAAAATATCGATCCGTTGCCCGCTTTCTTCGTCGTAAACCACGTCGAAATGCTGCCCCCAATGAACTCGCGGCTCAACACTTGCCTGGCGGTAGCGTTTCATTTCGGCGGCAAAGGTTTCCGGCGAAACGGTAGCTTTGGCATTATAATCGCGATCAAG
Organism: Ochrobactrum sp. C6C9; assembly: GCF_022627935.1. NCBI lineage: Bacteria > Pseudomonadati > Pseudomonadota > Alphaproteobacteria > Hyphomicrobiales > Brucellaceae > Ochrobactrum > Ochrobactrum sp. C6C9. Next base: position 10,114 of record NZ_JABXGB010000049.1, read on the forward strand.
GCGAGCGGGGTCTAAACCCGTTTCTTCAGCCAGATGCCGTATGTAATGTTGGTTCTTGTTCATGCCTTCATTCCAAGGCTGCTTCTCGCTTTGGGAGAGTGTGTTTCTAAATTGCCGTGGTGGCGACCCGGTTCTCGATAAGGCGGACGAGATTTAGCGCCGTCATTTCCGATGATTTCGGATTGGTCGCGAGCGGGCCGTTTTCAAAACGCAGTTGCATCCTGCCGAAATCGCCTTCGGCAATGATTTCATGCATGTTGAGGCGCGCTGCCGGGTCTGCGACCAATGAGACACGGGTACGATCGAGACCGATCCCAGCAAGCGAGGTAATCACGGCGACATTGGCATTTTGCGGAAAGGCGTCTGCAGCCTTACGGGCCGTATCCGTAAAGAACGTGGTTGCCTCCGTGATTTCATCGAGCGGTATCAGTTGGGCGGCTTGTGTCCCCGCCCAGGCTTTTGCAGGTTTGATGATGCGATGTTCGACGCTTGCAATGGTAAGACGGCTTGCTGCCGAAAGCGCGTCGATCCCCCCGAGCGCGCCGGGTGGAATAATAAGTTTCGCACCGCGGATCGCCGCGATGTCTTTCAATCTTTGAAAGATCGCATCATCCACGAACGCCGATGTCGATGAAACCGCGAAATCCATTCCCGCGGAAAGAGCTGCTTCACCCCATGGCAAGACGCTTGGGCGCCCCGCAACTTCCACGACAAGTCTTGCGCCGGTGGCTGCGAGTTCGGCGGGATCTTCGATCTGTATGGCGCCGACAGGCAGTCCGTCACGAGTGACCGACCGGTCGCGCACCGCGACTGCACCGATTTTGACTGGACTTTTTCGCTCGGCGAGGAGTTCCGCAACCCGTTTGCCGATAGCGCCCCATCCAATCAGGACGATTGACTCAGATACCGACATAAGCATGCACCTGATCTTGGTCCCGTTCGAGATCTGCGCTCGTTCCACGCCAGACCGTCCGGCCTTTTTCGACAATATAATGGCGATCCGCCAGCCGCTTCAAAACGGCGATATTCTTGTCTATTAGCAGGATCGATTGGCCCATTTCGCGCAATTGCATGATGCAATGCCAGATTTCCGTGCGGATGACGGGGGCAAGTCCTTCCGTCGCTTCATCAAGGATCAGAAGATGCGGATTTGTCATCAGCGCACGCCCGATTGCCAGCATTTGCTGCTCGCCGCCCGACAGTGTGCCGGCCGTCTGGTCCGCCCGCTCCTGCATACGTGGGAAAAGCGCATATATCTTGCTGAGATCCCACGGAGACTGCCGCTTGCATCGGTTTGAAGCGGTTGCAACCAGATTTTCCCGCACCGTCAATGTCGGAAAAATCTGTCGTCCCTCCGGCACAAGGCCGACACCAAGACGCGCCACCTTTTCTGGGCTGTAGCTGGTCGTGTCTCGCCCTGCAATCTGGACTTTCCCCCCTTTGGGGGCGAGGAGACCCATCAACGTGCGTATCGTGGTCGTCTTGCCCATGCCGTTACGGCCCATGAGGGTTACAAGTTCTCCTTCGTTTACTTCGAGCGAAACGTCGAACAATACCTGTGAGTGGCCGTAAGCGGCCTGCAATCCATCGATTTTTAGCACAGTTCCTCCTCTCCACCGAGATAGGCTTCCCGCACAGCTTCGCTCGCCCGTATGTCTTCCACCGTGCCCGTTAGGATGACGCGGCCATAGACCAGCACAGATATGCGGTCGGCCAGCGCGAACACCGCCTCCATGTCGTGCTCGACAAGCAGCATCGAAACCGTTCCCCGCAATCCCTGCAGAAGCTCGATCATTTCCTGGCTTTCGACATGGCCGAGACCGGCCATCGGTTCGTCGAGAAGCAAAAGCTTCGGCTTACCGGCGAGCGCCATGAGCAGTTCAAGCTGCTTGCGCCCGCCACTTGACAGATCGCCTGCTAGTTTTTCCGGGTGATTGGCCAGTCGGCTTTGGGCGAGAATTACATCAACCTCATGCCAGATGGCGCTGCGGCCTTTCAGACTGTCGAGAATCCTGAAATTATGTCCCTCGCGCGCTTGCACCGCCATGGCGATGTTCTGGCGCACACTCATTTCATTCAGAAGTGTCGATATCTGGAATGTGCGTCCCAACCCGCGACCGACACGTATCGCGGCGGGCAAGGTGGTAATGTCCTCCCCCATCAGGCTGATCGTCCCTGATGTGGGCGTAAGCTCACCGCAAAGCTGGTTGATAAGTGTAGACTTTCCTGCGCCGTTCGGGCCGATCAGGGCATGGATATGCCCTTCCGTGACGTCGAGTGTGACATGATCCGTCGCGACCAGCCCTGCAAAACGCTTCACCAGATCACGGACTTGTAAGATCGCAGTCATGCGGTCACCTCCACTTTGCGGTCCTTGCGAAACAGAAGGCAAAGCGCACGCCAACCACCGACAATGCCGCCTTTGGTTCCCAAGACGAGGACAAGCAGAATGATACCCATGGCGAGCTGCCAATGCTCAGTCCAGGAGGCGAGATAATTCTGCAGGATCAGGAATGCGGCTGCACCCCAGATGGGACCGAAGAAAGTGCCGACGCCACCCAGAATGACCATCACCATCAACTCGCCCGATTTAGTCCAATGCAGTGTGTCTGGGCTTGCAAACCGCATGAAGATGGTGAGAAGCGCTCCAGCCAGACCCGCGCCCATTCCGGCAAGAACAAAGCCGTAGAGCTTGTAGCGATAGGTTTCGATACCCATGGCGGTCATGCGTCGCTCGCTCTGCCGAATACCGGACAGCACCGCGCCGTAGGACGAATGCACGACCCGCCAAAGAAAGCCGAAATATAAGATCATCGAGACGAGGATGACATAATACATCGTCGTCTTATCCCGCAGGCTGAAGCCGAAAAGATCGTTTGCCCGGCGGACAATGATCCCGTCTTCGCCACCATAGGTCTTCAGCGAAACGAAGAGGAAGAAGAGCATCTGGGCGAAGGCGAGCGTAATCATGATGAACTGCACGCCCGAAGTACGCAGCGCCAGAGCTCCAATGATCAGTGCCGCAAGTCCCGCTACCAGCATTGCTGCAGGAACAGTGATCAGAAATTGATCAGAACCCGGAATAAAACCGAAGAGCAGCGTTTCTTCGGCATGGTGAAAATAGAGAATCCCGACGACGTAGGAGCCGATCCCGAAGAAGGCGGCGTGACCAAAAGACACCATCCCGCCATAGCCGAGGATGAGATTGAGGCTGGCCGCAGCGATAGCATAGATCATGATCCGGGCGACAAGGCTTGACGCAGCCGGCTGCCCCAATGCGTCGGCGCCGAAAGGAAATAATGCAAGCGCCCCGCAGCCGAGAAGAACGAATAGAAAGCGATATGACATGTTTCAGGCTCCCACCGGAAAGAGGCCTCTCGGGCGGAACAGAAGAACGATAGCCATCAACAGATAGATACCCATGGAGGCGATGCCCACGCCGAGCGCGTCTGCCTCGGCGCCCGCCATGAACTGGCGCAGTATTGAAGGCAGAAATGCACGCAGGCATGTATCTATGATGCCGAGCGAAATACCAGCAATGAAGGCTCCCTTGATCGAGCCGACGCCGCCGATTACGACAACCACAAAAGTGGCAAGCAATATCTGCTCTCCCATGCCGACTTGAACGGCGAGGATCGGCCCGGTCATGAAGCCGGCAAGGCCCGCGAAAGCAGCCCCGAGCGTGAACACCATTGTGTAGAGAAGACGGATATCGACGCCGAGAGCACGCACCATATCGCGATTGGTCGAGCCTGCGCGGACCAGCATGCCAATGCGGGTGCGGTTTATGAGCAGGTAAAGCCCGCCAGCCACCATCAGACCCGCTGCAATGATGAGCAGTCGAAACGGGGGGTAGCTCAGGCCTGAAAACAGCTCGATCGGTTGAGAGAGCGATGCAGGCAACTGCGTGAAAATTGGCTGGCGACCAAAAATCAGCACGGTCAGTTCATTGAAAATCAGAATAAGCGAGAAAGTCGCAAGCACCTGATCCATATGATCGCGTTGATAGAGTTTTCGCATGACGCCGAGCTCGATCACGATACCGGCAAGCGTTGCCGCCAGAACTGCTGCCGGCAGGCCCAGCCAGAAATTTCCTGTCTGCACAGCCACCCAGGTCCCGATGAAAGCGCCGATCATGTAGAGCGAGCCATGAGCGAGGTTGATAACGCCCATGATCCCAAAGATCAGTGTTAGCCCTGCTGCCAGAAGGAACAACATGACGCCATAGAGAAGGCCATTCAAAAGTTGCTCGAAGATGAGTGTCATTGGAGGAAACGACCTTCATAAAAAATAAAAAGAAGCGTTGCGCGTACTTTCGCACGCGCAGGGCGGTGGCTGTCAGAGCTTGCATTCTGCAGAATAGGAATCACCGTAATTTTCGATCAGCTTCTTCTTGATCTTGGTGGTCGGCATACCATCGTCACCCTTCACGATCTCGAGGAGATACCAGTCCTGCAACGGGTGCTGGTTCGGGCCGAAGGAAAAATTGCCGCGCACCGATTGGAAATCCGCTTTCCGCAGCGCTTCACGCACTGCATCGATATCGTCAACGCCACCGGTCTTCTTCAACGCAGAAGCAATCAGGCGAGCCACATCGTAGCCTTGCGTTCCGTAATATGTCAGCGGGCGGTCAGGGTAAGCGGCTTTCCACTTAGCGACGAGTTCCTTGTTTGCGGCATTGTCCATATCCGGGCTCCAGTGGCTGGTAGCCATGAGGCCGACCGAAGCATCGCCCAATGATTTAAGGATCACAGCATCGCTGGATGGCTCGGACAGAACCATTGGAATCTTACCGAGAAGACCAGCCTGCTGATACTGGCGCAGGAATGCGATGCCCATGCCACCCGGATGAGACTGGAAGACCACATCAGGGTTGGCGGCACGTATCTGTGCCATTTCGGCTGAATAATCGGTCTGATCGAGTTGGGTGTAGATTTCACCGACAATCTCCCCCTTGAACCGACGTTTGAAGCCGGCCAGCGCATCTTTGCCCGCCTGATAGTTTGGTGCGAGAATAAAAGCGCGCTTGAAGCCTTCCTGTTCCGCCGCGATCCCGGATGCCTCATGAAGCGAGTCATTTTGCCACGAAACCACGAAATAATTCGCGTCACAGGCCTTGCCCGCCAAGTTGGACGGCGCAGCATTAGCGCTGATATAGAGGTTGTCGTTGTCGACGATATCCGGCACCGCCGCGCCGGCAACATTCGAGAAGATGATGCCGGTAAAGAGCTTGACGCCGTCTTCCGACATGAACCGTTCGGCGATCTGACGCCCGTTGCCGGGCTTGGCCGCATCATCTTCGACCTTCAGTTCAACCGGTACGCCGCCGAGCTTGCCACCTTCTGCATCGATGGCAAGCTTCATGCCATCGCGCACGTCTTGACCGAGATAGCCTCCTGGACCTGACAAGGTCGTTATCACGCCAATCTTGACTGGTTCAGCGGCAGTCGCGCCAGTTGTCAGCCCTGCCAGCAGGCCGATCATCAGAAGTTTCTTTTTCACTTCAATTCCCCTTATGTTTTAAGCTTGTGCACGGGCGCCCGGTAGTATCGCCGGGCGTGCTCTTGTCAGAGCGCCACCCAACCTTCCGGCGGGTTTTTTCCGGGATGAACGGTTTTGCAATGTGGGCAGGTACGCAGCTTCTCATCGTTGTAGAACGCGGCGTAAAGAGGCGGCAGATCGTCCACGATGGATTCCAGATCAACTTCAGCACGGTGAACGAGGCCGCTGCATTCGAAACAATACCATTCGACGGCATCAAGAGCGCCTTCAGGACGAGCTGGTTCGATAACCAGACCGATAGAGCCTTCTTGTGGGCGCTGCGGCGAATGGCGGATATGCGCAGGCAGAAGGAAGATATCGCCTTCGCGGACCGGCACATCGTAAAACTCACCCGTCGACGTATCATGCAGCTTCAGCAGCATGTCGCCTTTGAGCTGATAGAAGAACTCTTCGACCGGATCGTCGTGGTAATCGGTGCGCTTGTTTGGACCACCGACAACCGTAACCATCAGGTCTGCGTCCTTAAACACCAACTGATTGCCGACAGGTGGCTTCAGCAGGTGCTTGTGTTCATCGATCCATTTCTGAAAATTAAAGGCGCTCAGTTTTGTCATTCTCGTTCCCCTTTTCGGTTCGATCAGGATAGTTTGAGACCGCAGCCATCAAATGCCTGCCGGACTGCCCTTTTCTCGGCATCGGTCAACTCAAGAATCGGCGCACGAACAGGCCCGCCGACCTGGCCGAGCAGCTCTTGCCAGTATTTTTGGTGCGAGGTGGGCTTTTCAGCCGGTCGTGACGACTTGAAGGCGTGCCGGACAGGCTCCAGACTTTGCCAGACGGCGCGTGCCTCATCAGCTTTGCCAGCAAAGGCCAGATCGGTATAATCGCGCATGCGGCGATCAACACTTGTCTGCAGCGTGTAGGGCGGCGAAGAGCAGAGATATAGCTGCCAGCCCAATTCGAGAATATTGTCCAGCCACTCATCTTCCGATGCAGTCGAAACCAGAATGCGGTCGCCCGCCAGTTCGGTGAGCTTGCGATACATGTCGCGCGGGACCGAATATTTGATTGCGACGACGGTTTCGATGTCGGCCAGACGGTTGCAGAGTTCGGGGCTCATCAGATAACCACTATCGGGATGCGACCAGAGCGCAAGGCCGATATCCACCTTTGAGGCGATCGTTTCATAATAGCGCTTCAGTGTGTCGTCTTGCGCGCGCAGGAAGTGCAGGACAGGCGCATGGACGACGATATAATCGGCGCCGCAGGCCTGTGCATGCTTTGCCAGATCGATGACCACATCCATGTTCTGGTCTGAGCAGGACATGATCGTCTGCGCCTTGTCACCAACTGCCGAGACAGCCAGGTCGAACATGCGTTTGCGTTCGTCAACCGACATGGAGAAAAATTCGCCCTGCTTTCCCGCGACGAAAAGTCCGTCAATGCCGAGATCGTTGACCCAGTGGTCTACATTCTTGCGGAAGCCGCCTTCATCGATCGATCCATCCTCATTGAAAGGCGTGTTTGCCGCAGCCCAGATACCGCGCATCGTAGCGCGCGAGTGGGCTTTGGCGTTCTGACGGTCATACTTCATCGGAAACCTCGCATCGGGGGCGGGTCAAATCAAAACCCGCGTCTTCCTGATCGAGCCCGACTTTGTATCATTCGAGAAGTATTGTAAGTAAAATATATTC